>JBDUXZ010000011.1 GCA_039944855.1 Rhodothermales bacterium
CTCCCCCTCGGAGGGGGAGGACAGGTGGGGGTCCGCCTCGCTCGACGCGACCGCATCGGGCTCCTCGAACGCTGCGGACCCCCCGCTCGCCCCGCAAGCGGGGCTTGCTGCCCCCCTCCGAGGGGGGCGAGTCCATAACACGCTCTAAGCCTCCTCCTCCTCTCCTCCGCCTTACTCCCGCTATGCCCAAGCTCGATTCCGCCTCCGTCCAGCGCTGGCAGGACGGCCAGTTCACCGACAGCTACACCCACCTCGGCGCGCACCTCGAAGACGGCGGCACCCGCTTCACCGTCTGGGCGCCGAACGCCGACGGCGTTGCCGTCGTTGGGGGCTTCAACGGGTGGAACCCGAAGGCGCACCCGCTCGAGCGCCACGGGCCGCTGTGGAGCGGGTTCGTCGAGGGCGTGGGCGCGGGCGAGGGGTACAAGTACAAGATCTCGCACCGCGGCGGCGCCTTCGACAAGACGGACCCGTACGCCTTCCGCATGGAGTCCCCGGCCGAGGGTGGGAGCACGAGCGCCGGCCTCGCGAGCGTCGTCACCGACCTCAGCTATGACTGGGGCGATGCGGATTGGATGGGGAGCCGGAAAGGGCCGGAGTCGCTCTCCGAGCCCGTCTCGATCTACGAGGTCCACCTCGGCTCGTGGCGCCACAAGAAGCACGGCGAGAGCCTCAGCTACCGCGAGATCGCCGAGCCCCTCGCCGATCACGTCGAGCGCTTCGGGTTCACGCACGTCGAGCTCCTCCCCGTGACCGAGCACCCGTACTACGGCTCGTGGGGCTACCAGACGCTCGGCTACTTCGCGCCGACGTTCCGCCACGGCTCGCCGCAGGACCTCATGTTCCTCATCGACACGCTCCACCAGCGCGGCATCGGCGTGCTCCTCGACTGGGTGCCCGCCCACTTCGCGACGGACCCGCAGGGGCTCACCTTCTTCGACGGCACCTCGCTCTTCGAGTACGACGACCCCATCATGCAGCGCCACCCCGACTGGGGGACGTACGTCTTCGACCTCGGCAAGCCCGGCGTGCAGAACTTCCTCCTCTCGTCCGCCCGCTTCTGGCTGGAGCAGTACCACCTCGACGGCATCCGCGTCGACGCCGTGGCGAGCATGCTCTACCGCGACTACAGCCGGACGAAGTGGACGCCGAACATCTACGGCGGGCGCGAGAACCTCGAAGCCATCGCCTTCCTCCAGCGCCTCAACGCCGAGGTCTACGCCCACCATCCCGACGTCCTCATGGTGGCCGAGGAGAGCACGGCGTGGCCCGGTGTCACGCGCCCCGCCTACAGCGGCGGGCTCGGCTTCCTCTACAAGTGGAACATGGGCTGGATGCACGACACGCTCGAGTTCATGGGCGAGGACCCGATCAACCGGAAGTACCACCACCACGAACTCACCTTCCCGCTCCACTACGCTTTCTCCGAGCACTTCACGCTCCCGCTCTCCCACGACGAGGTCGTCCACGGCAAGGGCTCGCTGTGGGGGAAGATGCCGGGCGACGCCTGGCAGAAGGCCGCCAACCTCCGCCTCCTCTACGGCCACATGGTCGGCCACCCCGGCAAGAAGCTCCTCTTCATGGGGAACGAGTTCGGCCAGCGCGGCGAGTGGAACCACGACCACGGCCTCGACTGGCACCTCGCCGACGAGGGCCTCCACGGCGGCCTCGCGCAGTGGACCGCCGACGTCTTCGGCCTCTACCGCGACCACCCCGCGCTCCACGACGACTCCCCCGCCGGCTTCGAGTGGATCGACTTCGGAGACGGCGGCAACAGCGTCGTGAGCTATCTCCGCAAGGGGAAGGACGGGCGGGCGCTCGTGTTCGTCGTCAACGCCACGCCCGTCGTGCGGCGGAACTACCGCGTCGGCGTGCCCGAAGACGGCGTGTGGAACGAGCGGCTGAACTCCGACGGCGAGGGGTACGGCGGCAGCGGCGTCGGGAACTACGGCTCGGTCGAGACGACGCCGGTGCCGTACCACGGCCGGCCGGTCTCGGTCGTGCTCACGCTCCCGCCCCTCGGCGTGCTCGTGCTCGAACGGCAGGAGCCGGAGACCGATGCGGCGTAGCCGTCCGTGATGGCAGGACCCGCGAGGCCGCAGGAATCGTACGCGCCTCCCACTCACGACGGAGAAGCGATGACTCATCCCCTATCGGCGATCAAAGCCGCGATCCTGCTGATCACCGTGTGGCACGCGGGCTCGATGGGGTTCGCGCAGCGAGGGGGGACGATTTCGCTGACGCCAGCGAAGGCCCCCGGAGCGCCCGCGGCGGCGGCCCGATCCACGATCCCGCTGGAGGGCCGCGTCAACGCGCTCATCGTCTTCGTCCAGCGGAAGGACGACGTCTTCCGCCACTGCGTCGACCTCGCGGGGGTGCCCGTGGACACGAAGCCACCGGAGGTCGATTACGACACGTACTGTGGGAAAACACCCGGCGTGGACGGGCCGCGCTATGAGTCGTGGACGGACGACCCGGAGACGGAGTGGCCCGCCTTCACTCTCGTCGATGGGGACACCGTGCGCGCGCTGCCCCAGTTCGCCTCCCGCCTCATCGACCCGCCCGGCACGGACCCTAGCGACTATACCGAGGGCTCGCTCAGCCACTACTACTGGCTGATGTCGAACGGGCAATTCCAGTTCGAAGGGCTCGTCTACCCCGAGTTGTTCATCCCGTCGTGCATCGCCAAGGACTGCGACGGCAACCCGAAGACGCGCACGTTCTCGGACTGGATCGCGATTGCGGGCGAGGCCATCGCTCACATCGCCGCCAACCCCCACGGCATCGACTTCGCCCCGTTCGACCGCTACGACAACCGCACGGGCGCCTTCACTCCCGACGCTGACGGCGACGGCGAGCCCGACGGCGACGGCGTCATCGACATGCTCGTGGTGCACTACCGCCTCGGGCCCGCGTTCGCTCCGATGGGGACGAACCGGGAGTACGACCGCCTGTCGCTCGGCGGGAAGCGCATCGCCCGCACGTCCGGGGTGCAGAGCAACGGGCCCAACGTGCAGGCGGCGGTTGCGGTGATCACGCACGAGATCGGGCATCGGCAGGGCCTGCGCCACGCCGTGGAGGACGAGGGCACCGGCGCTGGGACCGACCGGATGAGCGTGATGTGGAGCCACGACTGGGCCGTGATGAGCGCGCCCGACCGGATCCAACTCGGCTGGATCACCCCGCGCCGTATCGACCTCGCCACCTTTGACCGTCAGCGCCTCCGGCTCGGCGACACGTACCAAACGAACGAGGTCCTCCACGTCATGCGAGGCACGCCCGGCGAGGGTGACCTCATCGTCGAGGTGCGGACGCGGACGAACTGGTGGGACCGCGAGGCCGACGGCGTCAACGCCGATGGCGACCGCGCGGACTTCGTCCTCCCGCAGGAGGGGCTCTACCTCTACAAGCGCGACCGCACCGGACGCCGCTTCTCCAGCATGGAGCGCACCGGGCTCCCCGCCCGCCGGTCGCAATGGAGGCCCACGCCTCCTTTCGCCTACGCGCCCGGTGACACCTACCCCCCGGCCACACCCTTCCGTTTCCGCTATTACGAGCGGGAAGAGATCGACCGCGGCCTCGCCATCACCGATATCGCCCGCGAGGGAAACACGTTCTCTTTCGACGTGTGGAGCGACTTCCCCACGGGCGAGTAGGGCCGCTTCAGCAGCGCTACCGCGCCTCCAGCCATATCTCGGGATCCTAGCGTCATCCGCTTCGTTGATGGCGCCGGCTTTCCCGTTGCGCCCTCGGCCTCCTTTCGGCAGGGCACGTCGGCGTGCCCTATCTTGCTAACCCGCTATGCAACAAAGCATCACACGGTGGGTTACATGCTAGCTCTTCCTCACCCCGGTGCTTTGCCGTGAACCCTGGCTCCGCACTCCACTCGGCTCGTCCGCGCCACCCGTTCACCCCGGTAGCGCCTGCTCTTCCCTCTTCATCGGCTACACCCCACGCACGACCGCGCCCGCCCGCTCAGAGGACGTCGTCCGTCCACCCGGCGCGCTTCACCCTCCCCTCACCCAACTCTTTACTCCTATGCTGAACCTCATCGTCATCCTTATCGTCGGCGGTCTCATCGGCTGGATCGCCAGCAAAGTCATGGGCACGGATGCCCAGCAAGGCATCCTCCTGAACATCGTCGTCGGCATCGTCGGTGCGCTCCTCGCTGGCTTCCTGCTGAACCCGCTCGTCGGTGGCGGCAACATCATGGCGGGCGACTTCAGCATCAGCGCCCTCCTGCTCTCGCTCGTCGGCGCGATCGCGCTGATCTGGATCGTGAAGCTCGTGCGCCGCTAGCCGGGGCGTGCAGCCTTTACCCTCCTGAGCCATGAACATCCTGCTCTTTCTCCTCACCGGCCTCCTGGCCGGGTTCCTCGCGGAGAAGGTGACAGGCTCGTCGATGGGGCTGCTGGCGAACCTGATCATCGGGGTCGTCGGTGCCTTCATCGGGGGCTTCCTGTTCGGCCCGCTCGGCCTCGCCGCGCGCGGCCTCGTCGGGAGCCTCGTTACGACCACGGTCGGAGCCATCGTACTCCTCCTCGTGGTCGGCTTCATCCAACGCAAGACGTGAAACAACGCACGACGCGACCGGCCCGCCGGTCGCTCCCTACCCTCTGACCAACCCCCTACGTACATGACACGCTTTCCCCTCATCGCTCTGTGTGCCCTCGCGTTCCTCGTCTCCGCCTGTGAGACCGAGCCCGCCGAGCCCATGGAGCCCGAAGCGGGCGTGATGGACGCCGACATCGCGGCCTACCGCGCCGACGTCGACGTCCGCACCCAGCGCCTCGACGCCGCCATCGCCGAACTGGAAACGAAGGCGCAGAACGCCGGCGAAGAGATGCGCGAGGAGTACAACGAGCAGATCGCCGAGCTCCGCGAGGAGCGCATGGAGATCGCCAACGACCTCGACGCCCTCCAGGCCGAAACGGCCGAGGAGCTGAACGAGGCCAAGATGGAAATCGACGACGAGATCAACGAGCTCGACCGCGACATCGACCAAGCGCAGCTCGCCTTCGCCGAGAACGCCGAGGAGCTCCGCATGGCGGCCGACCGCCAGCTCGAAGAGATCGACGCCGAGATGGACCGGCTCCAGAACGAGGCCGGTGCCGAGGCCGACGAGGCCATGGCCGAGCTCGCCCAGGAGCGCCAGGAACTCGTCGCCAATCTCGACGCCCTCGGCGACGCGACGGAAGAGCAGTTCCAGGAGATGAAGATGGGCATCGTGGAGGGCTTCAACAACCTCGGCGACGCCATCGGCAACATCCGCATCCCGACTGACGTCGACGTGGACGTGGAGACGACGCCGGCGGACAACATGTAGGCCGACCGCCTGCACGGAACCCGTTCGGGGCCGGGGGCTAAGCTCCCCGGCCCCGTTCTGTTTCCTCTATGCCTAGGTCCCCCCACGTGCTGCTCGTGCTGGCCCTGCTGCTTGCGGCGGGCTGTACGACCCCGCGCCCCGCCGCACAGCCGAGCGCGCCCGCCGCCCGACCGCACTTCGACCTCCCGGACCTGGAGCGCCGCGTGCTCCGCGAGGTCAACGTGGTCCGGGACCGGCACGGCCACGCGCGGCTTGACGCCGACACGGCCCTCGCCGCCCTCGGCCGCGCCCACAGCGACGCGATGCAGCGCCGCGGCTTCTTCGCCCACGCCGACCCCGAAGGCCGGCGCGCCGCCGACCGAGCCCGCCGCGCGAGCTACCCCTTCCGCGCCCTCGGTGAGAATCTCTACCGGGGACGCCTCTACGACACCGTCACCCGCTCTCGCATCGGCGACCGCACCACGACGTCCACGCTCTGGCACACGCCGGACGCGCTCGCCGCCCTCGTCGTGCAGATGTGGATGGAGAGCCCGGGTCACCGCGACAACATGCTCTCCACCTCGTTCGACTACGGCGGCGTCGGGATCGCCGTCGGAGCCGGGGACGAGGTGTTCGTCACCCTCAACCTCAGCGCACGCTGAGAAGAGCGGAAGAGACGAAGAGCGGAAGCAGCCAGCCCTCGCTCCTAGCGCTCCTCGATTTCTCGTCTCCCCGGCTCTATCCACCCATCTCTGCATCTCAATGAACTGGATTACGACGTCCGGCTCCGCCGTCCTCATGGTCATCGTCTCGGCGGTCGGGATGTACGCCGCGCTGATCCTGCTGACGCGGCTCTTCGGGCTGCGCAGCTTCTCGAAGATGTCGGGCTTCGACTTCGCCGTCACGGTCTCCATCGGGTCGATCCTCGCGGGCACCGTGCTCACGCCGAGCCCGCCGCTGCTGCAGGCGCTCGTCGCGCTCGCCACGCTCTACGCCCTGCAGATCGGCCTCGCCGCGTGGCGCGCGCGCTCGTCGACCGTCGCCGACGTCGTCGATAACCAGCCCGTGCTGCTGATGGCCGGGCGCACCATCCTCCACGACAACCTCCGCCGCGTCAACGTCTCCGAGGCCGACCTCCGCGCCAAGCTGCGTGAGGCCAACGTGCTCTCGCTCGACAGCGTCCACGCCGTCGTCTTCGAGTCGACCGGCGACGTCTCCGTCCTCCACGGCGACGCCGACGACTTCGACCCGTGGCTGCTCGACGGGGTGGACGACGCCGACCGCATCGCCCACCCGGAGAGCCATTCGGGACCGTCGTAGAGGCGCCCCGGCGGGGCGTCTCTACCTCTCCGCCTCAGCCTTCGACGAGGTCCACGCCCGCCTGCACGAGCCCGTCGGCGCGGTCCTGCGACGACGCTTCGGCGTAGATGCGGAGGACGGGCTCGGTGCCGGAGGCGCGGAACATCAGCCAGCCGTCGGCGAAGCGGAACTTGACGCCGTCGAGGTCTTCGACCGAGGTCACGGCGTCGCCACCAATCGCGTCGGGGCGGCGGTTGGCGAGACGGTCGAGGAAAGCCTCCTTTTTCGCCTGCGTCGTGTGGAGGTCCTGCCGGGCGTAGAACAGCGGGCCGTAGGCGTCCTGCAATTCCTCGACGAGTTCGGAGAGCCGCAGCCCGCGCGCCATCATCATCTCGACGACGGTGAGCCCGATGTAAATCCCGTCGCGCTCCGGCACGTGGCCCTTCACCGCGATCCCCCCCGACTCCTCGCCGCCGACCAGCACGTCGCCCTCGACGATCTTCGGCGCGATGTACTTGAATCCGACCGGCGTCGCCTCGACCGGGAGCCCGAGCGCCGCGCCCATCCGGTCGAGCATGTCACTCGTCGAGAACGTCTTGACGACGGTGCCGCCGAGGCCTTTCTCCTCGTGGAGGTACTTGACGAGGAGCGCGAGGATCTTGTGCGAGTCGACGAACCGCCCCTCCTCGTCCATCATCCCGATCCGGTCGGCGTCGCCGTCGAAGGCGAGCCCGACGTCGCAGCCCTCTTCGACGACGAGGCGCGAGAGGTACTCCAGGTTGCGCTCGATGGGCTCGGGCGGCTGCCCGTGCATGCCGGGGTTGTGCTCGTCGTGGACCTCGACGACGTTGTCGCGCCCGAGCAGATCCGTGACCGTCCCCATCCCCGCGCCCCACATGGGGTCGACGCCGACCTTCAGCCCGGAGCGTCGGATGCCCTCGATGTCGAGCCGGTCGCGGAGCACGTGGCGGTACGCCTCGCGGAGATTGATCGACTCGATGAGGCCGTCGGCACGGAGCGCGTCGAGTGGGTGCAGCTCGAACGTGTCGGCCTTGTCGAGTTCGGCCTCGACCGCCGCGATGTGTTCGGGGAAGGCGGGGCCGCCGAAGCTGGCTTTGATTTTGAATCCGCTGTATTTCGGCGGGTTGTGGCTCGCCGTGATGACGATGCCGGCGTCGTGGCCGTACTCCTTCGTGGCCCAGCTCACGCTCGGCGTGGTGACGAACGAGTCGGCGAGTTGGACGCGGATGCCGGCGGAGGCGAGCACGCGGGCGACGTGGGCGGCGAAGGCCTCGCCCTGGAACCGCGTGTCGTAGCCGATCACGGCGGAGGGCGTGCCGTCGGCACCCTGTTGCGCAATGGAGTGGAGCCACCGCGCCGTGGCGCGGGCCACGCGTTCGAGGTTGGCGAAGGTGTAGCCGTCTGCGATGACGGCGCGCCAACCGTCGGTGCCGAACTTGATGGGGGTCATGCGATTGGAGACTTGGATTCGGGAGAAGCGTCGATACGCGAGGCCGGACACCACAACGATGCCCGGCCCCGCTGTGGACGTTTACGTGCGCTAGTTGGAGCCGGCGCCGTCCATCATGTCCTTCATCATCGGCCGCGCCTCTTCGGCGAGGTTGGAGACGTCGGCGGGCGGGGGCTCGCCACCGGGGCCGATGAGGTAGTGGTCGAACCAGCGGAGGGCGCGGAGGGTGTAGTCGAAGCGCGCCGTGGCAGAGCGGTTGCCGTGGCCCTCGCCGGGGTAGTAGACGAGCCGGACCGGCGCCTGCCCGCGCAGCTTGAGGTGACGGTACAGCTCCAGCGACTGGCTCGGGTGGACGCGCGGGTCCTCGGCGCCATGCATGATGAGGAGCGGGGTCACCGACTGGCCGGCGTAGTAGATCGGGCTCCGTTCGAGGAAGAACTGCCAGTCGTCCCACACCCGCTTACGCGCGTGGACCTCGAACTCCTCGTTCGGGATGTCCGTCGTGCCCACCTTCGAGATGTTATTCGAGATGCCGACGAACATCACCCCGGCGGCGAAGCGCTCGGAGTAGCGCGTGGCGAGCCATCCCGTCGCGTAGCCGCCGTACGAGCCACCCGTCACGCCGACCTTGTCGCCATCCACGAGCCCGGTCTTGACGAGGTAGTCCACGCCGTCGACGAGGTCGTCGAACTCGGCGCCGGCGGGCTCGCCCTGGCTCGTCTTCGAAAAGGCGACGCCGCGCCCGGTCGAGCCGCGGTAGTTGGGGTAGAACACGGCGTAGCCCTTCGCCGCCGCCATCTGCCCGAGGAGCGAGTAGCCCGTGAGCCAGCCGTTGGTGTAGTGGCTCTCCGGCCCGCCGTGGACGACCATCACGAGCGGCACGCGCGTGCCCTCCTCGTAATCGAGCGGACGGATCAACATCCCTTGCAGCATCAGCCCGTCGCGCGCCGGAAACTCGACGACCTCCTGCGGCGCGAGGCGCTTCTCGGTGAGCCACGGGTTCGTGTCGGTCACGCGCTTCGGGGCGCCTCCGGCCATCACGTACAGTTCGGACGGATGTTGCGGGCTGTCCGCCGAGAAGGCGATGACATCGCCGTCGTCGGACATCGAGAAGCTGCCGAACGTGGCGAAGCCTCCGGAGAGGAGCAGGCCGCCGCCGCCCGTGAGCCGGACGCGCTGCATCACGGACTCGACGCCGCGATCGGCCGCGTAGCGGATCGTGTCGTCATCCTCCCACGCGATCGCGTTGACGTGGCCTTCGTAACCGGGGAGGACGTCGTCGAACGAGCCCGTCTGCGTGTCGGCGACCATCAGGCGGCCGGCGGCGGGGTCGTTGATATCGGCGGCGGAGATGAAGGCGAGGTGCGCGCCGTCCGGGCTCCACGCGAAGGAGCCGAGCTTGCCGGGGTTCTCGATCCGCGCCACGACGGCGCCGGTCGCGGCGTCGAGGATGCGGATGCGCTGGCTCATGTACGAGTCGTCGACGAACGGCGTCGGCGCGACGGCGACGGCGATCTGCTCGCCATCGGGGCGCCATGCGAGGTCGTAAACCGTGCCTGCGAGGTCCATCATCCGCGGCGCGGCATCGGAGAATGGCGTAGCGATCCACAGCTTGCTATCGGCCGACTCCTCTTCGTAGATCTCGGGCTGGTAGGGGAGGACCGGATCGGCCGCGTCCACCGGCTCCTCGGCGATGAAGGCGACGCGGTTGCCGTCGGGGCTCCACGCATAGGCTCCGATCGAGGTGGCGAAGCTCAGCGCCCGCTCCATCTCGCCCGTCGCCGGGTCCATGACGTAGAGGGCCGGGCGGGCGTCGCCATCGGCGGCCTTCGTGAGGAAGGAGAGGCGGCCGTCGGGCGTCCAGGCGACGCGGCTGTGCGTGACGGCGCCGCCACGGAGGCCGCGGTGCGTGTCGTCGTCCACGTCGTAGACGTAGAGCTCGGAATAGGGCGACGCGTTCGTATCGAACGGGTCGCGCGGGACGCTGACGGTGTAGGCCACGCGCTCGCCGTCGGGCGCCACGGCCACACTCCCGACCGTCTCGATGCGGGCGATGTCGTAGGGCGTGAGTACGTCTGTTTGTGCGAACGCGGCGGGGGCGAGCAGGGCCACGAGCAGGCTGAGGCGCCCGCCCCATCGGAGGGCGTGGCGAAGAGGGAGGAGCATCATCGCAAGACAGGCTAATGAGCGGGGGAACAGGAGTCGAAAGGTACGCGCCGCGAACGCCTCGCGTCTCGGATTTGGGGTTGCCGCGGGCGGAGAACGACGCGCGCATGACATCCCAGGCATAGCCCAGGGGGCCGACTCCTGCAATTCCCCGCTCCCCGCTCAGCCTCCCCCCTACACCGATAGCTCGACGGATGCGCGAAGTTGGGTGCGGTGGGAAGCCCGAGCGGCGGTTGCGCGAACCGGAGACCCAGAGGGTCAACAATCCGAGGACCGCAGCCGCCGCTTTCGTGTACGCCCGCCTCCGCTCACCGGACGGCGACGGGCTCCACGACGACCTCGGTGCGGACGGAGTTGGCGATGAAGCACGCGGCGTGCGCCCGCTCGTGCATCTCCGCCATGACCTCCGCCGACGGCGCCGCCCCGCCGAACGTGACGCGGGGCCGCAGCACGACGCGCGTCACGGCGAGCCGTCCATCCGCGTTCTTCGCCAGCACGCCCTCCGCCTCGTCCTCATAGCCCGTCACGACGAGCCCGTCGCGCGCGGCAAGCGCGAGGAACGTCAGCAGGTGACAGCTCGCCAGAGAGGCGACGAACGCCTCCTCGGGGTCCACGAGCGCCGGGTCCCCCCGATACGCCGGCGCGGCCGATGCGTCGACCTCCGTTCCGCCCTCGAAGTGCCAGCGGTGGGTGCGGGAATACGTAGCGTACGTGAACGGCGCGTCGGTGGGCTGCCAGCGGACGGTGGCGCGGTGGGCAGACATGCGGGCGGAAATCTGTGCGGTGGGGTCCCGAGTGTCGGGTGGGCTTCCTATAATAGAGCCCATCCCTCTTCTCCCCTAGCCTCTCCGCCGCTCATGCTTCCGATGAACAACATCTTCCGCACGCTCATCGCCGGGTACGGCGCCAAAAAACTCGGCGGCGGCTGCTTCAGCACCGTCCTCATCTTCATCGTCCTCTTCTGGCTCCTCGGCCAGTGCGGCTGACGCGGGCACCCCGCTAGAGGCACCCCGTCGGGTCGACCCACGAGCCGTCGCCGAGCATCTCGACCTCGCCATCGTCGAAGAAGATGAGGTCTGCGCTGTCCTCCGGTTGGATGACGTAGAGGTCGTCGAACACGCGGCCGGGGAGGTCGGGCGAGGTGAAATAGGCCCGGTAGAAACCCGACGGCACGAGCCGGCCGCGCGCGTCGCGGAGGTCCCAGTCGAAGCTCCGGCTCGGGCTGTCTTTCTCGAGGACGCGCACCGTCTGCCCCACCGGCGAGTAGACCCGCACGACGCCGCCCGCCACGTGCGCGTCTTCGCGCGGCGCCCCCGACGCGAACCAGTACGCACCGACGATCTCGATGCGGACGCGGGCGGGCAGGTTGATGAAGCGCAGCCGCCGGTCGTCGGCGCTGCTTTCGTACGTGCTCGTCCCGCGGTACGGGTTCGGAACGGCGGTGATGAGGCCGGACGTGCGCGCCGGCCGCCCGCACGCACGGAAGGGATCGGCCTCGGGCCGCTCCGGCGTCGTGACGACGAAGCCGGTCACGGTGAGGTCGGCGCCCGCGTTGCTCCCGTCGCTGTCGCAGCCGAGGAGGAGGAGCACGGGGAATAGGACGAGGGCGAGCGGACGGGGCAGCATGAAAAGAGGTCGGGACGGGGTCGGATAGCGGGGGGTCGAATCTAAACGGCTGTATCGCCCGGCGTCGCCGCGCGGAGGTGAAGGCGATGGAAAATCGGCGGCGCGCTCCGCGTCGTGGAATCCCCCACGCGATGCCGCTACCGCGCCTCGCAGCGCGGCAACGCCGGGAGCGCGACGTTGTCGCACGGTGGGAAGCCGGAACGGCGGCTGCGCGCCCCGATGACCCGAGCGGTCGTGGAACCGACGGGTCGGTTGTTCGGGAGCACGCGGCCGTCGTTCGTCCCGGCTCTCGCCTCTTCACTCCGGCTCCTCACCAACGCCCTACGCCCGTGCTCACCAGCATCGAGATCGCCCAGCAGTCGCCCCTCCGCCACATGCGCGAGTTCATGGCCGAACTGGACCTCGCCGAAGAGGAGTTCGAGTTCTACGGCAAGTTCACCGGCAAAATCCGGCTGAGCGTGCTCGACCGCTTCGCCGACCGGCCCGACGGCAAGCTCATCCTCGTCACCGCGATGTCGCCGACGCCGCAAGGCGAGGGCAAGACGCTGACGACGATCGGGATCGGGCAGGCGCTCGGACGGCTCGGCAAGCGCGGGATGATCACGCTCCGCGAGCCCTCGCTCGGGCCGGTGTTCGGGATCAAGGGCGGCGCGGCCGGCGGCGGCTACGCCCAGGTCCTCCCGATGGAGAAGATCAACCTCCACTTCAACGGCGACCTCCACGCGCTCACGACGGCGCACAACCTCCTCGCCGCGCTCCTCGACAACCACCTCTTCCGCGGCAACGACCTCGGCTTCGACGTGACCGGCCCGCTGTGGGGCCGCGCGCTCGACATGAACGACCGCGCGCTCCGCCACGTCGTCGTCGGCCTCGGCGGGCGGCTCGGCGGCGTCCCGCGCGAGGATGGCTTCGTCATCACCGCCGCCTCCGAGATCATGGCGATCCTCGCGCTCGCCCGCGACCGCGCCGACCTCAAAGACCGCCTCGGCCGGATCATCGTCGGCTACACGCGCGACGGGGAGCCGCTCCGCGCCCACGACCTCGAAGCTGAGGGCGCGCTCGCCGTCGTGCTCAACGAGGCCATCATGCCGAACCTCGTGCAGACGATGGAGGGCACGCCCGCGCTCGTCCACGCCGGCCCGTTCGCCAACATCGCCCACGGCACGGCCTCCGTCCTCTCCGACCGCATCGCCCGCAAGCTCGCCGACTACGTCGTGACCGAGGCCGGCTTCGGCGCCGACCTCGGGGCCGAGAAGTTCTTCCACATCGTCAACCGGCAGGCCGACCTCTGGCCCTCCGCCGTCGTCGTCGTGGCGACATGCCGCGCCGTCCGCTACCACGGCGAGGCCGACCCGACGGTGCCCGCCGATGCCGCCGCGTTCGGGCGCGGGCTGACGAACCTCGAACGTCACGTCCGCAACATGCAGCAGTTCGGCTCGCCCGTCGTCGTCGCCGTCAACCGCTTCCCCGACGACTCGGAGGAGGAACTGACGATGATGGCGGAGGCGTGCGAGGCGTGGGGCGTGCCGTGCGTCCCGCACGAGGCGTTCGCGCACGGCGGGGCCGGGGCCGAAGCCCTCGCCGAGACTGTCGTCGCCCTCGCCGACGGCAACCCCGACCCGACCCCGCGCTTCCTCTACGACCTCGACGACACCGTCGAGGAGAAGATCTACGCCGTCGCCACGCGGATGTACGGCGCGAGCGACATCTACTTCGAGAGCGGCGCGCGGAAGGCACTCGACCGCCTCGTCGCGCTCGGCTTCGGCGACCTGCCGATCTGCATCGCCAAAACGCAGTCGTCGTTCTCCGACGATTCGAAACGGCGCGGCGCACCGAGCGGCTGGACGCTCACCGTCACCGACGTGCAGCTCTCGGCCGGCGCGGGCTTCCTCGTCGTCGTCTGCGGCAACATGATGCTGATGCCGGGGCTCGGCGCGCGCCCCGCCGCGCTCGGGATGGACGTCAACGACGAGGGGATGATCACCGGGCTATTCTGAGCGCGTGCTACGACTCCGACGCGCCGCGATGGAGACGAAAGACGGGGAGGTCGAGGCCCCAGACGATCGCCGCGAGGCGGAGTGCGACGACCACGCCCGCCCCGACGAACGCCGCCGCGAGCGTCGGCCCGGCGAGCGCGACGAGACCGACGTAGACGAGCCCCCCCGCGAGCGAGGCCGTGGCGTAGAGGTCGCGCCGGAGGATGAGCGGGATCTCGCTCGTGAGCACGTCGCGGATGGCCCCGCCCGCCGTCCCCGTGACCGCCCCCATCACGACCGCGATCACGCCGGGGAGGTCGGCTTCGAGGGCGATCCGCGCGCCGCTGACGGTGAAGAGCGCGAGGCCGAAGGCGTCGGCGATGAGGAGGGCGCGGCGCGGGGCCGTCCCCCGCTTCACCGACGGAACGGCGCGGGCCGTGGGGATCGTCGCCGCGGCGGCGAGGCCGATCACGAGGAGGTAGGTCGTGTCCTCGATCCAGAAGATCGGACTCCGGTCGAGGAGCACGTCGCGGATCGTCCCGCCCCCGATCGCCGTCACGACGGCCACCACGAAGACGCCGAGGAGGTCGAGGCTTTTGCGGCCGGCGGCGAGAGCCCCACTGATGGCGAAGACGGCCACGCCGAGGAGGTCGAGCGCGTAGAGCGTCATGCGGAGTCCCTCCGGCGGCGGTCCGTCATCGCTCAGCCCTCGCCGCGCTTGCCGGCGGAGATCAGCTCGCCCCCCCTTCAGTGAACGACGAGCAGGCGACGCGTAACTACCACCTGTCCGACTGAGACACGATAGAGGTACGTTCCTGTTGGAAGGGACGAAGCATCGAAGCCGACCTCGTGGGGACCCGGCGCGAGCGGCCCCTCGACAAGCGTCGCGACACGGCGACCGAGCACGTCAAGTACGTCCAGACGAACGGGGGCACCGTTCGCCGGCGGCACGTAGAAACGGATCGTCGCCGCGTCAGCGGTCGGGTTCGGAAAGCTCTGCTCTAGTAGCAGCGCCGCAGGCGCCGCAGCGTCGTCTTCCGCCGGCACGATCCCAGCGGGGGTATAGACGAAGAGGCCGCGGAAAGCCGTCCCAAACGCCACGCGGCCGTCCGGCCCCGGCGCGATGGAGACGAACGGGAAGCCGCCCAGCGAGTCGGCGGGGGGGAGCGGGGCGTTCTGCGAGGTGAAGCTCCTCCAGGTCTCGCCGTCGAACTGCGCCGCCGCGCTCTCGCCGCCAACCCACACGCCCCCTTGCGGGTCGACCGCGACGCTAGCAGGCTCGGTGACGCCCGTGGCGCTAGCGGGCACCACCGACCACGCCGCTCCATCGAAGCGCGCCAGCGCTCCGAAAGGAGACGTGGCCCACACCGTACCCCCAGCATCCACGGCGATGTCGGTGACGTAGTCCGTCGGGAGTCCGTCGGCAGAGGTGTAGGACATCGCCGTTTCCCCGTCAGTCCGGACCACGCCGAGATCCCGCGTCGCCAGCCACACGTTACCGTCGGCGTCTCCAGCCGCAGCGTGGATGTATGTCGAGAAGAGGTCGACGCCGGAGGGCGTGAGCCACTCCCACGAGGTCCCGTTGAATCGAGCGAGTGCGGCGCCCTGGCCCGCATCGCCCCAGCGTTCGAGCGCTGCCCACATCGTCTCCGTCCCGCCGGGCTCCAGGACGACGGCGAGGGCGCGGGTGCCGCTGAGGTCGGCCGGTAGGCCATCGGTGTACTCCGTCCAGACCTCGCCGTCGAAACGTGCTGGGCCGCCGCCAGCCGGGGCGGCCCACAGGCCACCGTCGCGGTCGACAGCGAGATCGTCGATGCGGCCGTCTGGGAGGCCGGTCCAGTAGGGGTGCCAGTGCGTCCAGTCCCGCCCGTCGAAGCGGCCGACACCGTAGCTCTGCGTACCGAAATAGAGCGCACCATCCGGCCCCCAGGCGACGGCGGGTAGCCACGTATCGTTCGGACCCAGCGAGAACGTCGTCGGGGCCGAGACCATCCCGCCCGTCGTCTCGACGTAGCCCAACTGCCCTTCGTACTCAGGCGCCACGGCCAGCCACGACCACAGCTCGTCACCGTCGAGCACAAACGTGCGAGACACCGAAAACCCCTCCGTCTCTACTTCAAGGAGGACATCGTCCACGATGCGGAAGAGGTTGCCGGCGGTGCCCCACACACTCCCGTCCGGTGCCACGGCGAGCCTGTCGGGCCGGATCGTATCCATCGGCCATTCGTCGCGGGTGTAGATGGTGACCTCGCCGGCGTCGAGGTGGACGAGACCCTCCTGCTGCGTGCCGGCCCACACCTCGTCCGGCCCCGTCACGGCGAGAGCGATCATCCCGTCGTTGGGGAGGTCCGAGTTATCGGGAGTCCACGCCGTCCAACCGATACCGTCGAAGCGTGCGAGCCCCCAGCCGCCCGCCCAGAGCACCCCGCTCTCGTCGCTATGGATCGCCCGGACGTAGGAGAGCGGGAAATCCGAGTTGGCCGTCGTGTACGCCGTCCAGGCCGTCCCGTCGAAGCGGAGAATCCCACCGTAGGTCCCGACCCACAGCGCGCCAGCGGCGTCCACGTGCAGCGTAGTGACTTCGCCGCGCAGTTCCGGCGTGTTCGCGGCGTCGTACACCGTCCACGCCCCGTCGCGGAAGCGCGCGATGGCCCCGTCGCCTCCATCGAGCCACGGGATCCCGACCCACAGCTCACCCTCGGCACCGAGGGCGAGCGCGGCGATACGAGCGCTCGGCAGGCCGGAATTGAACGGGGTGTAGGTCGTAACGCGACCCGTCCGGCGGTCGTGGCGGAGGAGCGCGCCCTCAACGCCGCCCGAGCCGCCCCCTTGCACGGCGATCCAGGTGTTGTCGCCATCGCGGGCGATGCTGGGACCATCCCAACTGCCCGGGTAACCGGGGACATAGTAGTCCCAAGTCCCCTCTTGCGCGGACGACGGCACGGCGAGAAGAACGGCAAGAAAGAGTAGGACGAGACGATGCATGCGGCAGGTTACTAACGCGAAGAGGCGAAGATAATTGCAGGTCGTGCTGCGCAAACGGGACCGAGAAAATTCATGCGGGTCGCCAAGCCTACTCCCGTCTCCCCGCCGAGATCAGCTCGCGGGCGCTCGCGAGCGCGGCCTCGCTGACGGCCTCGCCGCTGACGAGCGCGGCCACCTCGCGCGCCCGCTGGTCGTCGGCGAGCCGCTTGATCCGCGTCTTCGTCCGCTTCCCCTCGACGTACTTCTCGACGAGGAAGTGGTGGTCGCCGAGCGCGGCGATCTGCGGGAGGTGCGTGATGGCGATGATCTGGTGGTAGGCCCCGAGCCGCTGCATGCTCTCGCCGACGCGCCGCGCGATCTCGCCGGAGATCCCCACGTCGATCTCGTCGAAGACGAGGATCGGGAGCCGCTCGCTCTTGGCGAGGATGGTCTTGAGCGCGAGCATGATCCGGCTGATCTCGCCGCCGGAGGCCACCTTTGCAAGCGGGCGCGGGACCTCGCCGACGTTCGTCGTGATGTAGAACTCGACCACGTCGGCGCCGTGCGGGAAGGCCCGGAGCCGCTCCGTCCGGGGCCCGTTCGGGAACGCGACCCACCCCGCCGCGTCGGCCTCGTGCGCGAACTCGACGACGAACTGGCTGTGCGGCATCCCGAGGTCGGCGAGCTCCTGCCGGATCATCTTCTCGATCCGCTCGGCAACCTCGTGGCGCTTCTGGCTCAGGCGGTACGCGGCCTCGGAGAGCCGCGTCTGCGCCTCGCCGATCTGCCCGTCGAGCCGGGCGATCGCGCCCTCGAAGTCGGCGGCGAGCGCGTACGTCTCGCCGATCTCGCGGCGGTGGTCGAGCACGGCGTCGAGCGAACCGCCGTACTTCCGTTTGAGCGTTTCGAGCTGGCCGAGCCGCTCGCGGATGCCTTCGAGCCGCTCGGGATTGAACTCGATCCGGGCGTTGTAGTCCTGCAAGAACTTCGTCGCCTCCTCGACGGCGATCTCGGCCGACTGCATCTCGGCGAGCGTCGCCTCGAACGCGCTGTCGATCCGGGCGAGGTCGCGCAGCTCGTTGCGGACGACGACGAGGCGGTCGTAGATGGCGTCTTCGCTCTCGTAGAGCATCTCGTAGAGGCCGGACGTGGCCTCGAAGAGGGTCTCGGCGTTCTCCAGAATCCGCCGCTCGGCTTCGAGCGCGTCCTCCTCGTCGGCCTCGGGCGCGACGGCGTCGATCTCGCCGATCTGAAACTCGATGAGCGACTTCTGCTGTTCGAGTTGCTTCTCACGGCGGACGAGCGTGTCGCGCTCGCGCCCGAGCCGGAGGACGTCGGCGTAGTGGTCGGCGTAGGTCGTCACGAGCCCGCCGAGGCCGCCGAAGTCGTCGAGGAGCGCGAGGTGGGTCTCGGTGCGGAGGAGCGACTGGTGCTCGTGCTGGCCGTGGAGGTCGAGGAGCTGCTCGGCCACGTCGCGGAGCACGGCGAGCGTGGCGGGCGTGTCGTTGACGAAGGCGCGGCTGTGCGTGCCCGAGACCTCGCGGCGGACGATGAGCACGCCGTTCTCGTTCGGCTCGATCTCGTTCGCGCGGAGGAGGTCGGGCAGCCGCCCCTCGTTCGCGTCGTCGAAGAGGCCCTCGATGACGGCCTTTTTCGCACCCGCGCGGACGGCCTCGGTCGAGGCTCGCTCGCCGAGGATGAGGCCGAGCGCGCCGAGGAGGATGCTCTTGCCCGCGCCCGTCTCGCCGGTGATGATGTTGAGCCCGCTGTCGAACTCGACCTCGAGCGCCTCGATGAGGGCGTAGTCGCGGATGTGGAGGCTGCGGAGCATAGCGCGTTCGTGGAATCGGCGGTAGAGACGCAGCATGCTGCGTCTCTACGGATGGCACAGCGGAGGGCCGGAGTTTACGAATCCGAGGCCGGCGAATCCGATGCAGACTCGGTGGGTTCGCCGCCGAGTTGCCGCGCGCCCTCGCACGACTGCGGCGCGAGTTCGCGCTGCAACTCGGCGGAGATCCGCAGGACGACCTCCACCTGTGCAAGCGTCGGCTCCCCCGTCTGCATGACGACGCCGAGCGCCTGCCGCACGAGCCCCTGGTACATCTCGACGAGGGTGTAGTAGCGGCCGATGCCGAGCGCCTGCTCGTACGGGAAGAGCGCGAGTGCGCCCTTTGCCTGCGCCGTCTCGTACGCCGCCGTCGTGACGAATGCGGGGTTGTACCCACGCCACGTCGGCATCTGCCGCATCGCGATCATCCCGTCACCTTGCACGGCCGAGGCGTTCGCTACCCGCACGCTGTCGAGTTCAGCGAGGACACGCTGGTGGTAGGTCTGCGCCTGTGTCAGCCGCTCGCAGTTGTATGCCATCTCGCCCGCGATCCCACGCAGTGCCACGCGCTCCTCGCGCTGGTCCACGAAGTGCTGTCGGAGTTCGTTCGCCCCGAGCGCGAGTGTCACGCCGAGCACGACGACGAACACTTCGAAGGCGAGTTGTCGCCACGTGAACTGCCGTTTCGCGGAGGGTCGTCGTCGGCTGAGCATGAGGTCGAAGGAGGGCTAGAGCGTGAGGGTCGCGAGGTCGTAGAGCCCGAGTGTAAGGAATCCCGCCGCGGCAATCGAAGCGACGGTCCGCACATGGTTCCACCGCGTCCACCGCGCGGCGTAGTCGGGCCAGAACGCGATGGCGTCGGCCCCCTCTCGCTCGGCGAGCGCATTGTTGAGCGGGACGTTTCCAGCGGCCGTCACCCCGAAGGCCCCGATGAGGTAGAGCGCGGCTCCCGCGAGCACGTTCAGCGTCGGCGGGTGCCAGCCGATGAGCGCACCGAGGAGGAGGAACGCGCATGCCACCGCCGTCCCGACGAAGAGGAACAGGAAGAGCGGGTTGAGGATCGTGACGTTGACGGCCTGCATGAACGCGACGGCGCGTTCCGGGGCGAGTCGCGCGAGGGCCGGCATCACCGCGTTCGAGAACACGAAGAACAGCCCGCCCATCAGCCCGCTCCCGATCGCAGCGAAGGCAACCACGGAGACCAGCAAGTCGGCGTAGGACATCGGGACACTCGGACGATAGGCGGGAGACCGCAAGCTAGCGATCTCCCACCTTCCGAATCACCACAGGGTAGACTTACGGATAGTCTGCTGAATAAACGTATCCGAAGCGGTGGAGACTGTCAACCGGCCCCGAGTAGTCCACAAGACCCTCTCTGCCTGCCGTCACAATAATTGCGAAGCGGTAGGGCTCGAACTCCCCGATAGTATTGGGTGACATCACATCCCCAACTGCCAGTCCCTTCGGGAGAGTAAACACGGTCTCCATTTCTCCTCCCGTGTCCGAGAAAACGCCGATGTCGACCGCGCGAGTCAAGACCCCCGTCCGGTGCGCCTCACAAATCGAGGGGAAGCCGAGCCACCGCTCGATGGCGCTCCAACTCAGCCAGACATTGAACGCCACTGATACTAGCAGCAACGCGATCAGAAGTCGCCTCCCTGTTACCTCAGACTGGCCTGGGTAGCCCCTCATTCTATCCGGCATCCCCGAAATCAGTCCTCCACGCGGACGAGCATCCAGCCGTTGTTGATCTTCGAAACGGCGTGCTTGTACTTCAGCGTCTCCTCGACCCCGGTGGACGGGTTCATGATCGTCACGCGGTCGTTGCGGCCGGGCTCTTTCTCGACGACGACGGGCTCGGCGGCCACCGTTGGGTCGCGCTCGGCGGAGGAGCCGTTGCCGCCGGTGTTGACACCGTAGCTCTGCTTCTCCTCCTTCTGCGCCTGCGCCCGGCTGCGGTCGAGGCGGGACTTCGGCGCGGCGGTCTGGGTCTGCACGCGCTTGCCGTCGACGAGCGGGCCAGCTTTGAAGACGAGGGAGACGGCCTCCTGCTGGATCTCCTGCATCATCTCGGCGAAGAGCTTGTACGCCTCCATCTTGTACTCGATGAGCGGGTCCTTCTGCCCGTAGGCGCGGAGCCCGATGCCCTCCTTCACCTCGTCGAGGTCGCGGAGGTGCTCGGTCCACCGGCTGTCGATCGTCGAGAGCACGGCGGCGCGTTCGAGCCCGTCGTTCACCTCCTGCCCGTTCGTCGCCACCACGTCTTCGGGGCGGACGACGACGCGCATCATCTTGCGACCGTCGGTGAAGTCGACGAACAGCCGCTCGGGCTTCTTCTCGTCGTCGGGGCGGTTGACGATCTCCTGGATCGAGTTGAAGAACGGGCGAGCGAGCGACTCGCGCTTGCGGTTGTAGTGGGCGAGCGCGGCGTCGTAGACGGCCTCGATCATCCCGTCCTCGCCGAGCCCGAACGCCTTCTGCCGGTCCATCTCGAAGTCGAACGCGAGCGTCCGCATCAGCTCCTCGCGGAGCCCGTCGAGGTCGCCGTCGCCGAAGTGGGCGTGGACGAGGCGCTCGACGACCTGGTAGAGCATGTCGAGGATGTCCGAGTGCAGCCGGTCGCCGAGGAGGGCGTGGAGGCGCTGGTCGTAGATGACGGTGCGCTGCGCGTTGAGCACGTCGTCGTAGTCGAGCTGGCGCTTGCGGATGGCGAAGTTGTTCTGCTCGACCTTCTTCTGCGCGCGCTCGATGCCCTTCGTGATCCACTTGTGGGTGATCACCTCGCCCTCTTCCATCCCGAGCTTGTCCATGATCTTCGCCGTCCGGTCGTGGCCGAAGAGGCGCATCAGGTCGTCTTCGAGCGAGACGTAGAACACCGACTCGCCGGGGTCGCCCTGGCGGCCGGACCGGCCGCGGAGCTGGAGGTCGATCCGGCGCGACTCGTGGCGCTCGGTGCCGAGGATCGCGAGGCCGCCCTTGTCTTTGACGGCGTCCTTGATCTTGATGTCGGTCCCGCGCCCGGCCATGTTCGTCGCGATCGTGACGGCGCCTTCGCGGCCCGCCTCGGCGACGATCTGGGCCTCGCTCTTGGCGCGGTCCTTCCGCGCGTTGAGCACGTTGTGCGGGATGTTCTGCCGCTTGAGCATCCGCGCGAGCGTCTCCGACACGTCGACGCTCGTGGTGCCGACGAGTACGGGCTGGCCGGCCTCGTGGTACGCGCGGATTTTGTCGAGGATGGCGTTGTACTTCTCGCGCTTCGTCTTGTAGACGAGGTCTTCCTCGTCGGCGCGGGCGATCGGGCGGTTCGTCGGGATGATCGAGACTTCCATGTCGTAGATCTTCCCGAACTCCTCGGCCTCGGTCTCGGCCGTGCCCGTCATGCCGGAGAGCTTGTGGTAGAGGCGGAAGTAGTTCTGCAGCGTGATCGTCGCGTACGTCTGCGTCGCCTTCTGGACCTGCACCTGCTCCTTCGCTTCGATGGCCTGGTGGAGCCCGTCGGAGTAGCGGCGGCCCGGCAGCACACGGCCCGTGTGCTGGTCGACGATCTGCACCTTCTCGTCCTGGACGATGTACTCGACGTCCTTCTCGTAGAGCGTGTACGCCTTGAGGAGTTGGTTGACGGCGTGGATGTGCTCGGAGCGCTCGGCGAAGCGGGTGTAGAGGTCACGCTTGGCGGCCTCCATCTCGTTGGCGAGCACGCGGAGGTCGTTGTCGAGCTTGTGCTGGCGCTTCTCGTCGGAGAGCGAGGCGTCGGCTTTGAGTTCGGCGCGGAGGTCCTCCTTCTTCTGCTCGAACTCCTTCTCGATGCGAGCGATCTCGTAGCCCACGTCGGGGATGATGAAGAACTCGATGTCCGAGCCTGCGGCTTTCGCGATGAACTCGCGGCCCTGGTCCGTCAGCTCGAGCGAGTGCTGCTTCTCGTCGAGGGCGAAGTGGAGCACCTCGTCCACCTCGGGCATCCGCTTGGCGTTGTCCTGGAGGTAGAAGAACTCGGTCTTGCGGAGGAGCTGGTCGACACCGGGCTCTCCCTTGAGCTTGATGAGCCGCTTGTTCTTCGGGTAGCCGCGCTCGGCGCGGAGAAGGGCGAGGCCGGCCTCGTCTTCGAGCCGGCGCGCCTCCTTCTTGTCGCCCGCCGCTTCGGCCGCGGCCTGCTCCTTGAGCAGCCGCTCCGCATCGCCGACGAGGCCGGCGACGAGCTTCTGCTGGGCATAGACGAGCCGGTCCACGGGGGGCCGCAGTTCCTCGAAGCGGTCCTCCTCGGCGTCCGGCACGGGGCCGGAGATGATGAGCGGCGTTCGCGCCTCGTCGATGAGCACGGAGTCCACCTCGTCCACGATCGCGTAGTGGTGGCGGCGCTGGACGAGTTGGTTGGCGTCGACGACGAACGAGTTGTCGCGGAGGTAGTCGAACCCGAACTCGTTGTTGGTGCCGTACGTGATGTCGGCGCGGTACGCCTGGCGGCGGCCGGCCGAGTGCGGCTCGTGTCCGTCGATGCAATCGACGGTCAGGCCGAGGTATTCGTAGATCGGCCCCATCCACTGCGCGTCGCGCTGGGCGAGGTACGGGTTGACCGTGACGAGGTGGACGCCGCGCCCGACGAGCGCGTTGAGGTACATCGGGGCGACGGACGTGAGCGTCTTACCCTCGCCCGTTTTCATCTCGGCCACGCGCCCGCGGTGGAGCACGATGCCGCCGATGAGTTGCACGTCGAACGGCACCATCTCCCACGTGATCTCGCTGCCGCCCGCTTCCCACGTCTTCCCGAGGTGGCGGCGACAGACCTCCTTCACGACGGCGAACGCTTCGGGCAGGAGCTCTTCGAGCACGTCCTCGACGGTGTCGAGCCACTCCTGTTCGAGGTCGTCGAGTTGCTCGACGAGCGTCTGCCGCTCGGCGTGGCTGAGCGTCTCGCCGGCATCGGGAGCCTGCCCGTCCCCGCCGACCGGCTCCTCGTTCGCCGCGCGGAGGCGGGCGCGGATCTCGGTCCGCTCGCGGTCGAGCTCGGCGACGGCCTCGTTGATGCGGGCCTTGAACTCGGCGGTCTTACCCTTGAGCTCGGCCTCCGTGAGGTGCTGGAAGCGGTCGGCGTAGTCGTTGATCTCGTCGACGAGCGGCTGGAACTGCGAGATGTCGCGCTTATTCCGTTCGCCGAAGAGTTTCTTGATGACGTTCAACATGGGACGTAGGGAATGGGGTCTACTTCAAAAGTCGTGGCCGCGGGGCAGGGCGCGGGGCCGAGCGTTCGGACGATACAACGTGGTGGGGCGGCAGGGCCATGCGGCGCGCGCGATTCTTCGAAAGCGGACAGCGCGGGCGCCGGCGGGTCCGTACGCGGGCGACGGTGCGGGATTTTTGCACGGGAGGCCCGCTCACGGGCATCGTACCTTATACTTTCGGGCTATCGGCCAATCCGGCAGCAAACTACAACGGAGGACACCGCCTATCGGCTCTGGATACTACGCGCAGCGTGCTCGCAAACGTGATGCCGATGCGTCAGCCGTGCTCTCACGCGAGGTGCCAACGCGCGTTCCCGCCCGCTACGCGTTTCCTCCCGTTCTTTACGGCGGTTTCCCTGCCTCCCGTCCTCCCTGCCGATTTGTCTTCATGCTGCGCTCCCTGCTCCTCACCGCCCTCGTCGTCCTGCCCACGCTCGCGAGCGCTCAGCCGAGCCGACTGACCGGATTCGGCTTGCTCCGGCTCGAACCCTCGGCCCGCGCGACGGCCCTCGCTGGGGCCTACGGCGTCGGCTCGGGCGAAGACGTGAACGCCCTCTTCGCCAACCCCGCCCTTCTCGGCGAGGCCGACCACGGGCAGCTCGCGGTGAGCTACCTCAACCACCTCTCGGACATCAGCGCCGGATTCGTGGTCTACGCCCGCCACGTCGAGCGCCTCGGCGGCACCGTCGCCGGGTCCGTCCGCTTCCTCTCCTACGGCGACTTCGAGCGCGCCGACGCCGACGGCACCCGCTCCGGCGACACGTTCGGCGCCTCCGACGCGATCGTCACGCTGAGCTACGCCCGGCCTGCCGGCGACCGCCTCCACGTCGGCGGCAGCGCCCACGCCGTGTTCTCCTCCGTCGACGACGCGAGCGCGAACGCCCTCGCCGCCGATTTTGGCGTGACGTACCAGATCCCCGCGCAGGGCCTCGCGCTCAGCGCCTCGCTCCACAACCTCGGCGTGGTCACGAGCGACCTCGGGGCGGAGGGCGACGAACTCCCCACGGACCTCCGCTTCGCGGTGTCGAAGCGCCTGCAGTATGTCCCGCTCCTCATCACTGTCGCAGGCTACGACCTGACCTCGTTCGAGAGCGAGAACGGGACGGCGCTCAACGAGATCGCCCGCCACCTCTCGATCGGCGGCGAGTTGCAATTCGGCGAGGCGTTCGCCCTCCGCGCGGGCTACAACCACCGGCTCCACGAGGAGCTCAAGACCGGGACGCGGATCGACCTCGCCGGGCTCGGCCTCGGCTTCGGGCTGAACCTCCGCCGCTTCGGGTTCGACTACGCCTACAACGCGTGGAGCTCGTTCGGCGGCCTCCACCACATCACGCTCCGCACCCGGATCTGAGCGCACAGGATTTGGCCGGGTACGAATGGGCGCTTCGGGCTAGTTTAGGCCGCGTCTCCCTTCCCCCTATCCCCTCCGCCATGCGCCTCTCGCTCCTGCTCCTCGCCCTCACCCTCACCGCCGGCGCCTGCTCCACGAGCGAGTCGATGCGGGACGACGCTCCTACCATGAGCACGGAAGAGATCACGGACGATCAGCCGACGCAACGGATCACGCTCAGCGAGCCCTTCGCCGTCGAACTCGGCGCGAAAGCCCGCTTCCCCGCCGACGACGTGGAGGTCCGCTTCGACAGCATCACGAGCGACAGCCGGTGCCCGGCGAACGCGACGTGCGTCCGCGCCGGCGAGGCCTACGCTCACTTCACCCTCCTCGAAGCCGACGGCTCGACCACGCCGTTCAAGCTGGAGATGCCGGGCCTCGTGATGGAGATGCCGGACTCCGAGCGCGTCACCTTCCAGCAGGTGGACCGGTTCTCGGTCGCGCTCTATCTCCTCCAGCCCTACCCCGAACTCGCCGAGGAAGCGGACATGCCGACGACCGCCACGCTTGAAGTCCGCCGTACGATGCGATGACACGCGCGTTCATTGCTGAGCTTTCATCGGCACCGCCTAGCTCCATTTCGAAGCGCCTGCCCCTGCTTGTCCTCGCGTGCTCTCTCGCGTCGTGCTCTGGAAGCAGGTCCTCCGGACCACGTGCGCCGATCCAAGCACAGCTCGGCGAGACGGTCGTTCTGGAACAGGGCGATGTCGTGGATTTCCTCGATGCGGACGCCGTTGTTCGCTTCGACAGCATATCGCAGGATACCCGCTGTCCCGAGGACACGTCGTGCGCCTCCCGTGGCGAGGCCGCAGCGCACTTCACTCTCCGCCGAGCTACTCCTAGCGGAGCCGACGCTGTGACGCCCTTCCTCCTCACCATCGAAGGCCACCTGCCCGGTGACGCTGTCGAGAACATCCAGCGCGCCGTCTCCAATCTGGAAGAAGCGAGGCCCGTGATGGTGAAAGGCTATCCCGTGTTCCTCCACCTCCTCCAGCCCTACCCCGGCTTCGCAGCCGAACGCAAGATGCCACCGACGGCAGTCCTCACCTTCGGGCGTAGCGAGGATTGAGCCTTGCGCTCACGCGCGGTCTTCGATGCTGCGCTTGAGGAGGCCCTGCTTCTTGAAGTAGATCATCGTCGTGTCGAGCGTGCCGTGGCGCATCCGTTGGCGGACCTCCTCGACGCCCATCCCGTCGTTGAGCCAGATGAGCGCGGCGGTGTGCGTCAGCGAGTGCGGCGAGACGCCGGGACGCTTGAGCCCGGCCGCCTTCAGCAGCCCGTTGATCCGGCTGCGGACGCTCCGCGTGTTGAGCCGCTCCCCCGCCGAGCGGTGCCCGTGCGAGACGAAGAGCGGGTCCTCGGGCCGGACGCGCCCGCGCGTGTCGAGGTAGAGCCGGATCGCGTCCATCACCGGCGGGTCGATGGGGACCTGCTGGTCTTTGACGGTGTGGCCCTTGCCCTGCACGCGGAGGAACCACCCGAGGAGGGTCTGGTCGAGGTCCTGCATATCGGCACGGACGAGTTCGATCTCGCTCAGCCCGGCGTAGAGCATGAGGTAGACGATCGCCCGGTCGCGCTTCTCGATGGGGCTCGCGGTGCGGAGCACGTCTTTGAGCTGCTCCACCTCCTCTTCGGTGAACACCTTGCGCGAGTGCTCGCTCGGGCGGCGGTTGCCCTTGACCGGCCGCGCCGGGTTCTCCTCCAGCAGCCCGATGTCGACGAGGTACTGGCAGAATCGACGGATTGCCGTGAGGTACGTCGAGACCGAGACCTGGCTCAGTTCACGCTCCTCCATCAAATATTTCTTGTACCGCTCCACGTCTTCCGTGCGGAAGCGGAACCCTCCAGAGGGGGAACGGCCCCGCTCGACGGCGTGCCACCGCTCGAACTCGTTGAGCGAGCGCCGGTACGTGCCGACGGTCTCTTTGCTCTTCCCCTTGAGGTACTCGCTCACGAACCCCTCGAGGCGCGATTCGAGTTCGGCAGCGGAGAGGACGAGGGGCGGGCCGGCGGCGTCGGGCATGGAGATAACGGCTATTGGAAGCCGCAATCTACGGGCTTCCGCCCTCTCAAAACGCAAAACGTACGGGGGCCCGAAGCGAGATTTTTGCTTCGGGCCCCCGTACGTTGTAAGCGTCACGACTCGACGTCCCTCAGATCGCCTCGTTCGGGTCGATGCTCTCCAGCGCGTCTTTGTAGGCTTGCAGGTAGCTCGCGCCCATCGAGCCGTCAATGATGCGGTGGTCGTAGGTCAGCGAGACGTACATCATCTGCCGGATCGCGATGATGTCGCCGAGTTCGGGGTGCTCGACCACGACGGGGCGCTTCTTGATCGCGCCGGGCGACAGGATCGCCACCTGCGGCTGGTTGATGATCGGCGTGCCCATCAGCGAGCCGAGGCTGCCGACGTTCGTCACGGTGAACGTGCCGCCCTGCAGTTCGTCGGGCATGAGCTGCTTGTTCCGCGCCCGGTCGGCGAGATCGGCAATCGCGTGCGTGAGCCCGGTGAGGTTCTTCTGCCCCGCGTCGCGGACGACGGGGACGAGCAGGCCTTTCGTGCCGATCGCGACGGCGATCCCGATGTGGTAGTCCTTCTTGACGATGATCCGCTTGCCCTCGACGGAGGCGTTGAGCGTGGGGTGCGTGCGCAGCGCCTCGACGGCGGCGCGAACGAAGAACGGGGTGAACGTGAGCTTGACGCCCTCACGCTGCTGGAACGCGCGCTTGTTGTTCTCCCGCGCCTTCACGAGGTTCGTCACGTCGATCTCGTTGAACGAGGTGACGTGCGCGCTCGTGTCCTTCGACCGGCGCATGTGCTCGGAGATGAGCTGCCGCATCCGGTCCATCTCAATGATCTCGACGCGGTCGCCGTAGTCGCCCGAGGGGGGCGGCGCGGCCGGCTTCGCCCCCTGCTTAGGCTGCGCGGCGGGTGCCTGGCGTTGCTGCGGCGCTGCCTGCGTCTGGGCCGGCGCCGACGTGCGCTGCTTGACGTAGCCGAGGATGTCCTGCTTCGTGACACGCCCTTCCGTCCCCGTGCCCTTGATCGACTCCAGCTCTCGCTGGGAAACGCCCTCGGCGCTCGCGATCGAGCGAACGAGCGGCGAGTAGAACCGGCCGTCCTCGCCACGTCGCTGCAGCGGGCCCCTCGCGGCGACCTCCGCTTCGGCGGGCTCAGCGAGGGGCGAGCCGTCGCCGGCGAGGGCGCGGCCCGTCATCCCGTAGCTCTTCTCGGGCGCCGACGGGGTCTCCCCCGCCTCGGCCGCTGCCGGTTGCTGCTTCGGGGCCGACGGAGCGGGCGACGCGCCGGCAGCCGCTCCGTCGCCCGTCGCAACGATCGCGATCGGCGCGCCGACGTCAACCGTCTCGCCTTCCTGCACGAGGATCTCGACGAGGATACCCTTCGCCGGCGACGGCACCTCAGAATCGACTTTGTCGGTGGAGATCTCCAGCAGCGTCTCGTCAAGCTCGACCTCGTCGCCGACCTGCTTGGCCCACGACAGCACGGTGCCCTCCATCACGCTCTCGCCCATCTTCGGCATGACGACTTCGGTGCGCTCGCCCCCTCCGCTTGCGACGGGCGGAGCGGCTTCGGCGTTCGCCTGCGCTCCGGCGCCCGTGGCTTCGGCAGCCTCCTCCGCCACCGGTTCGATGTTCGGCGCGGCGGGCTTCGCTTCCTCCGACACCTCGGGCTCGGCCGCCGCTGCGTCGGGTCCGGCGCTCGAACCATCGCCGCCGACGGGCGCGTCCACGTCCGTCTCGATGACGGCGATCTTCGCCCCCACCTCCACGGTCTCGCCCTCGGGGACGATGATTTCTGCGATCCGACCCGCGGCCGGGGACGGCACCTCGGAGTCGACCTTGTCGGTGGAAATCTCGAGGAGGGTCTCGTCGAGCTCGACCTCGTCGCCGACCTGCTTCGACCACGTCAGCACGGTGCCTTCCATCACGCTCTCGCCCATCTTGGGCATGACGACGTCGACTTTAGCCATGAGTAATAGGGATGTGTAGGGCGGGGAAAAGAGAAGGCGGAATATACGTCCGCTCGGCGAAGCGCTTCCGCGGTGGCGTAGCATTGCGAAGGGTGACTCGCCCCTTTTTCACTAACCGTACCTGTCCCCGTTCCAAGGCGGCAGCGAGCTCAGGGATCACGCGCGCACTAGTCAAACGTAGTGAGGGGAGACCCCATCACTGGAGTCCCCCCTCTAGACTGATTCAGACGGCGTACGTCAGTTGACCTGCACGGAGTACACGTCGTCGAGCAGGTTCTGGAGCTTGGTGCGGCCGCGGTTGATCCGGCTCTTCACCGTCCCCATCGGGAGCCCCGTGATCTCGGCGATCTCCTCGTAAGCGAGGTTCTGCACGTCACGGAGCACGACGACTTCGCGGAACTCCTCGGGAATCTGCCGGAGCGCGTCCTGGATGTGGCGATCCTGGATGGCAGCTTCGGCGCTCTTGTCGGGGAGGAACGTCTCGTCCGGCAGCGGCATCTCGTACTCCTCACCGTCGCGGCTCTGCGACTGGATGGAGTAGGTCTGCCGGCGCTTGCGCTTGCGGTACTCGCTGCGCGCGAGGTTGCCGGCGATCGTGTAGAGCCACGTCGAGAACTTCGCGACGGGACGGTACGAGTGTCGGTTGCGGTAAACGCGGAGAAACGTCTCCTGGAGGAGGTCTTCGACGCGGCGGCGGTCTTTGTTGAAGCGGTAGAGGTAGTGGGAGAGCCGCTCGGAGTAGCGGTCTACGAGGATATTAAACGCCTCGACCGTGCCGGCCTGAAACTGCCGCATCAGATCCTCGTCGTTCATAGCTTCGAGGGTGTCGCGGCGAGCTTGGCGGGCGCGCGTGTGCGGGGCGGTTTTGACGTATCGGCGGGTTTCGATGGTAGTATCCACTCAGATTCAGGTAGGTGCAACGGCAGGGCAGTCAGCATCCCGACGGTCGATCGTGTCGGAATTCGTTCTAACAACGTTCAACAACCGCTCCAACGTATCTGTTTCTGACAAGCTGACAGGCACGCCCTAGTCAATTCTCGGCGAAGGCCTTAATAATTCAAAAAATACACGTATACAACGTTTTTATATACAGTGACTCCGATCGCAGGGTAAGCAGAAACAGGGATTCCCCCAGGTCAGAGTGGGAGGGACCCGCATGCGTCTCGCCCTCAGCCTGCCGACGGCGTCCTCCTTCGAGGCCCGTTCTGAAACCGCTCCGCCTGTTACGCTGTACCCAATTCCCATCGTTTCCCCATCCTCTTCGCTCATGCCTACCCCAACCGGCAAACGTCGCTGGGCTATCGCAGAGGGATACATCCCCGCGTGGGGCACTGGCCCCGAACCGGAATTTGCCAGCCACGAGACGTTCTGCGTCCTCAACGCGGGAAGTAAAGACGCGCACCTCGAGGTCACAGTGTTCTTCGCCGACTGCGAGCCCATTGGACCGTACCGCGTGACCGTCCCGGCGCGCCGAACGAAGCACGTCCGCTTCAACGACTTGGCCTACCCCGAGCCAAACCCACGCGGGACGGACAACGCAAGCCTCATCGAGAGCGATGTACCCGTCGTCGTCCAGCACACCCGGCTCGACTCGCGGCAAGCGAGAAACGCGCTCCTCACGACGATGGCGTTCGCGACGGACTGAGGGCACTCGCCCCCTACCTACCCACAAAAAACAACCCTTCACCCACTCACCCGAGACCCATGGCTAAGACTACAGCCCCGAAAAACACAGACGCCTCCCCCGAGACGCCCGACGCCTCGACGGCGGACACGACCAAGAAGGCCGCCGCCGCGAAGTCGACGGCAGCTAAGAAGCCGGCAGCCAAGAAGGCCGCGGCTACATCGACGGCGGCGAAGAAGCCTGCCGCGAAAAAGCCGGCCGCCAAGAAGGCCGCTGCAAAGAGCACGAAGGCCGACGACGCGGCGGCCAAGAAGCCCGCTGCGAAGAAGTCGACCGCGAAGAAGAACAGCGGGCCGACGCAGGAGGACATCGCTCGCCGGGCGTACGAGCTCCACCAGCAGCGCGGCGGTGCCCACGGTAGCCACGAAGACGACTGGCACCGGGCGGAAGCAGAACTGCGCGGCAAGAAGAAGTAAGCCGCCCGCTCCAGCCCTAGCACGTCCCTGCACCGGTGGAAGCCCATCGGTGCGGGAGACGTGCGTTCGGCGCGCATCGACGTCAGCCCCTACCGGTCAGCAAATGGAGCGCGAGCAGAACGCACCCTGAATCCACGGTCGGCGGCGGCGGGCGGTGTTCTCTTTCAGCCTCGCTTCCCTCCTACGCTCCCCGCCTCCGATGCCCCTGCTTTCGCTCGACGCTGTCCGCAAAAACTACGGCGTGAAGCCGCTCCTCGAAGACGTCACGTTCGTCCTCGAGGCCGACGAGCGGATGGGCGTGATCGGACCGAACGGGTCGGGGAAGACGACCCTCCTCCGCATCATTGCGGGCGTCGAGCCGCCGGATGGGGGGCGCGTGGCGGCGACGAGCGGGAGCCACGTCGCGTATCTCCCGCAGAACCCCGTGTTCGACGACGCGCAGACCGTGCTCGACGCCGTCTTCGATCAGGGGAACGAACGGACGCGACTGCTCCACGACTACGAAGCGGCGTTGCACAAGCTCGACGCCACCGGCGGGTCGGATGAACGCCTGCTCGAACGGCTGTCTGACCTCTCACACCAACTCGACGTGTCGGGCGGGTGGGACCTCGAAGCGAATGCGAAAGCCGTGCTCGATCGGCTCGGCATCGTCGACACCGACGCCATTGTCGGGACGCTCTCGGGCGGGCAGCGCAAGCGCGTTGCCCTCGCCCGCGCGCTCGTCCTCCGGCCCGACCTCCTCATCCTCGACGAGCCGACGAACCACCTCGACGCCGAGACGATCTCGTGGCTCGAAGGCTACCTCGCCCGCTACACCGGCGCGCTCCTCCTCGTCACGCACGACCGCTACTTCCTCGACCGCGTGACGAACCGGATGTTGGAGCTCGACGGCGGCACGGCGCAGCGCTTCGACGGCAACTACACGTACTACCTCGAGAAGAAGGAGGAGCAGGCGCTCCGCGACGAGGCCGAGGAGCAGAAGCGGCAGAACCTCGCCCGCCGCGAGCTCGCGTGGCTGAGGCGCGGAGCGAAGGCGCGGACGACGAAGCAGAAGGCGCGCGTAAACCGAGCCGAAGCCCTCCTCTCTGAGCCCACCGAGCGGGCCGCGGCGGAGATCGAGCTCTCGGCCCCCGCGACCCGGCTCGGCACGAAGGTCGTCGAGCTCGACGACGTCTCGAAGGGGTTCGACGGCGAGACGCTCGTCGCCGACTTCACGTACAACGTGCTGCGCGGCGACCGGCTCGGCATCATCGGGCCGAACGGATCGGGCAAGACGACCCTCCTCGAGATGATCGCGGGGCGGCTCGCGCCCGACGCCGGCACCGTCACGCTTGGGAAGACCGTGACGATCGGCTACTACGACCAGGAAAGCCGCGCGCTCGACGACGACCTCCGCCTCATCGACTACATCAAAGAGGTGGCCGAGGTCGTCCGCACGGCCGACGGCGCGCTCATCACGGCGAGCCAGATGCTGGAGCGGTTCCTCTTCCCGCCCGCGATGCAGTACACCCCGATCGGCCTCCTCTCCGGCGGCGAGCGGCGGAGGCTCTACCTCCTCCGCGTGCTGATGGGCGCGCCGAACGTGCTCCTCCTCGACGAGCCGACGAACGACCTCGACATCCCCACACTCGTCGCGCTCGAAGACTACCTCGACGGGTTCGCCGGCTGCCTCATCGTCGTCTCGCACGACCGCTACTTCCTCGACCGCACCGTCGACCACCTCTTCCGGTTCGAGGGCGAGGGAAGGCTGCGGGAGTATCCGGGGGCGTACAGCGCGTTTTTGGAGATCCACGAACGCGAAGAGGCGGAGCAGGCTGAAGCGGAGCGCGCAGCGGCGAAGCGAGCAACGGCCCCCGCTCCCCCGCCGGAACCAGTCGCCGCCGCGCCCGCAGCGAAATCGACCGGGGCGCGCAAGCTGTCGTACAAAGAGCAGCGCGAGCTGGAGTCGCTTGAAGTGCGGATCGAGGAGGCCGAGGAGCGGAAGGCAGACATCGAGCAGCGCATGGCTGAGGCGGCGAGTGACTTCGATGCCGTCACCGCGCTCTCCACCGAGCTGCACGCGCTCGTGAAGCAACTCGACCGCGACGTGGAGCGGTGGGCCGAACTCGCAGAGATGGCGTGAGCGGCGCGTGAGCAGGACGTTCTTGCGAGAAGCCATCGTGACTTTCCTGTGACGTAGAACGTTGTAACTCGTACGTTGAGGCCCGGACCGTGCGCGGTCCGTCCCCCTTCACCCGCTCCACTTCACCCCTCCTCTCATGGACCAGATGCTCGCCATCATCCTCGGCGGTGGCGCCGGGACGCGGCTGTTCCCCCTCACGAGCTACCGCGCGAAGCCCGCCGTCCCCCTCGCCGGGAAGTACCGCCTCGTCGACGTCCCCATCTCGAACTGCCTCAACTCCGGGCTCGACCGCATCTTCGTCCTCACCCAGTTCAACTCGGCCAGCCTCAACGGCCACATCGCCCGCGCCTACCGGTTCGACCGGTTCCGCAGCGGGTTCGTCACCGTGCTCGCCGCCGAGCAGACGCTCTCGTCGAAGCACTGGTACCAGGGCACGGCCGACGCCGTCCGCCAGTCGCTCCCCCACATCCATAGCTTCCCGCACGAGTACGTCGCCATCCTCTCGGGCGACCAGCTCTACAGCATGGACTACCGGCTCATGCTCGCCCACCACCGCGAGCACGGGGCCGACATCACGATCGCGACGACACCCGTTCACGCCAACGACGCTCCCGGCTTCGGAATCCTGAAGACGGACGAGCACCACGCCATCACGGAGTTCCACGAGAAGCCGCCGCTCGACCAGCTCGACGGGAAGGAGAGCCCGGTCTCCGACGAGATGGAAGCGGCGGGCCGCGTCTACCTCGCCTCGATGGGCATCTACATCTTCAACTCGTCCGTCCTCAAGGAGATGCTCGACGCGGACCCCGACGACCACGACTTCGGCAAGGGGATCATCCCGCGCGCCATCCGGGAGCGCCGCGTGCTCTCGTACCCGTTCGAGGCGTACTGGAGCGACATCGGCACGATCCGCTCGTTCTTCGACGCCAACCTCATGCTCGCCCAGCCAAAGCCCGACTTCAACCTCTACGACCCGGTGATGCCGCTCTACACGAACGCGCGGATGCTGGCCCCGGCGAAGGTCGAGAACTCCGCCGTGCGGAACGCGATCATCAGCGAGGGCAGCGTGATCGTCGGCGCCGAGATCACCGACTGCGTCATCGGGCTCCGCTCGTTCGTCGGGCGCGGTTCGACCATCCGGCGGGCCGTGGTGATGGGCTCGGACTACTACCCGTGGCAGGAGACGCTGAACCGCGAGCCGGTACAGGGACCAAAACGGCCGGGCATCGGGACGAACACGTTCATCGAGAACGCCATCATCGACCGCAACGCGTCGGTGGGGAATGACTGCACGATCGCGAACCGCGAAGGGACGAGCGAGGGCGAGGGGCCAGGCTTCTACATCAGCGACGGCATCGTCGTGATCGAGAAGAACGCCGAGATCGCCGACGGCACGGTGATCTAGGCTCGCTGCCGCGTTTGCGGGGCGATATCGGGCGGGCAGCGAGCGAACCTCGCCCCGAGATCCTCGTGTAAACGAGCGTTCTCGCGAAACGCCGCCCCTCTCCCCCTCGCCCTCCCCTTCGTGCGCCGATCCCTCGTCCGCCTCCGCCCCCGGACCGACACCCTCTACACCAGCCGCGGCTTCCTCTCCCTCGCCACCGACCGCGACGGGTTCATCGACGACGGGAGCGAGCACGGGTTCTTCGCCCACGAGACGCGGATGCTCTCGCGCTACCGCTACCGCGTCGACGGCGAGGCGTTGACGCCCGTCGCGCTCTCGAATGTGGACCAGCACACGTGGCTCGGCCACTACATCCGCGAGGCGCCCGGCAATGAGCGCGGCGGCGGCGACCACGGCAGCGGGATGATGGACCCCGAGAGCGAGTACACCCTCGAACTCCAGCTCCACCGCCGCCTCGGCGCGAGTGTCGTCGAGCGGGCGACGATCACGAACTACACCCAGCAGCCGACCGCTTTCCGGCTCACGGTCGAGGTCGACGCCGACTTCGCGGACCTGCAAGAGACCTCGGGCGAGCGGAAGCAGGAGGGGACGTGCGAGCGGACGTGGGACGCCGCCGCGCGCGCGCTCACGTTCGACTACCGCGCCGAGCACGCCTACGACCACCAGGGCGTCGCCGGCACGGCCTCGATCCACCGCCGCTTCGTCGTCCGCGTCAGCGAAGCGGACACGCCGCCGGTCTTCGCCGACGGCTGCCTCACGTTCGACGTCACGCTCGCGCCGGGTGCCGCGTGGCACGCCCGGCTCGACTGGCTCCCCTACGTCGAGGCGATGCCCGAGTGGGACCTCGCCGCCGACGACCTCACCGACCCCGACGCGGCCCTCGCCGAGCGGGACCGGCGCGACGGGCTTTTCTTCGCCGAAGCGACGACGTTCGAGACGGCCGAGAGCGCGACGCTCGCCCCCGTCGTCACCGCCGCACTCGACCGAGCGCGGAGCGACCTCGCCGCGCTCCGCCTCTACGACCTCGACCGGGGCGAGCGGGCGTGGACGCTCGCCGCCGGCCTCCCGATCTACCTCGCCCTCTTCGGGCGCGACGCGCTCACCGCCGCGTGGCAGGGCGGCCTCCTCGGGCCCGAGATGCTCACCGGCACGCTCCCCGCCCTCGCCCACTTCCAGGGCACCGAGGACGTGCCGTGGCGCGACGAGCGGCCCGGCCGGATGCCGCACGAGGCCCACACCGGCCCGCTCGCCCGGCTCCGCTTCAACCCCTTCGGCCGCTACTACGGCTCGATGACGACGAGCGCGTTCTACCCCGTCGCCGCCGCTGAGCTGTGGCACTGGACCGGCGACCGCGACCTCGCCTTCCGCGACCTCGGCCCCACGCTCGACGCCTTCGCCTGGCTCGACGCCCACGGCGACCGCGACGGCGACGGGTTCTACGAGTACCTCACGCGCTCCGAGCAGGGCACGAAGCACCAGGGCTGGAAGGACTCGCCCGACGCGATTGTCGGCGCCGACGGCCGTCTCATCGAGCCGCCGATCGCGACGTGCGAGGAGCAGGCGTTCGTCTACCAGGCCAAGTTCGCCTACGCCGAGACCCTCTGGCAGCTCGGCAAGCGCGACGACGCCGAGCGGCTCTTCGGCGAAGCCCGAGACCTCAAAGAGCGGTTCAACGACGCGTTCTGGCTGGAGGACGAGGGGACCTACGCGATCGGGCTCGACGCCGACAAGCGCCCGATCCGCGCCATCACGTCGAACCCCGGCCACTGCCTCGCCACCGGCATCGTCCCCGCCGAGCGCGCCGAGCGCGTGGCCGAGCGCCTCTTCCAGCCTGACCTGTGGAGCGGCTGGGGCATCCGCACGCTCTCGACGGAGAACCCGGCGTACAACCCGTACAGCTACCACCGCGGGAGCGTGTGGCCCGTCGAGCACGGGACGTTCGCGCTCGCGCTCATGCGCTACGGGCTGTGGGATCGGCTCCATCAGCTCTGCCGCGCGCAGTTCGAGGCCGCCGCCCTCTTCGACCACGTCCGCCTCCCGGAAGTGTTCAGCGGCCACGCGCGGACGGACGCGCAGCCGTTCCCCGCGTTCTACCCGCAGGCGAACAGCCCACAGGCGTGGAGCGCGAGCGCCGTGTTCACGTTCGTGCAAGCCCTCCTCGGGATCTACCCTTACGCCCCGCTCCACCTCCTCGTCGTCGACCCACACCTCCCGGAGTGGCTGCCCGAGCTGACCGTGCGCGGCCTCCGCGTCGGCCCGGCGACAGCGACGATCCGGTTCTTCCGCAAGGACGATGGATCGAGCAGCTACCACGTCGAGCATGTCGAGGGCCCGCTCCACGTCGTCCGGCAGCCCAGCCCGTGGTCGCTCACGGCGACGACGGGCGAGCGGATCGCGGACGCCCTCGCCAGTCTGCTCCCCGGCAAGTAGGGCTCACGCCCGTCGTCACGCCCCGTCGCTCATCCACTCCTCCGGTGCGGCGAGCGTGATGCGGCACCCGTCGCCCGGCGCGGACTCAATCGCGAGGCTGCCGCCGACGAGTTCGAGCCGTTGCCGCACGCTGTAGAGCCCGAAGCCGGCTGGCCCTTCGTCCTCGCTGGACTCCGCCGCCGCGGGGTCGAACCCACAGCCGTCGTCCTCCACGACGAAGACCGCACCGCCGTCGCACGACTCCAGCCGGAGCCGCGCCGCGTCCACCCCGGCGTGCTTCACGACGTTGAACAGGAGCTCGCGGATGATCTGCACGACGAGGATCCGCAGCTCCCGCGACGGGATCCGGCACGGGCACGCGGCCGTCACCTCGATCGTCATCCCGTACATCCCGCCCATGTGCTCGGCGAGCCAGCGGAGCGCGACGGCCATGTCCTCCCGGTCGAGCACGGGCGGCGTGAGTTCGACGGCGAGGTGGCGCGTGACGTCGATGGCCTGGTCGAGGATGTCCTCGGCGTCGGTGAGGCGTTTGTGCGTGGCTTCGGGGCTGACGGCGGGCGCGTGCAGCAGCCGCAGCGCGAGCTTCACGCCGAAGAGCATCTGCTGGACGTTGTCGTGGAGGAGGTCGGCGACGCGGCGGCGCTCGGCCTGCTCGGCGAGGGTGAGGGCCGAGGCGAGGGCGCGGACCTCGCGGTTCTTCGCTTCGAGCGCGGCGGCGTGCTCGGCGAGCGCCCGCTGCTGCGCATCGAGGGCCCGCCGGAGTGCCGCTTTCTCGACGGCGTTCGCGATCGCGCGCTCCAGCCCCTCCTCCGTCAGCCGCCCCTTCGTGAGGTAGTCGTGCGCGCCCCCCCGCATCGCCTCCACGATGATCTCCGGCGTCTCCATCCCCGTCAGCATCACGACGGGCACGTGGCGCTCGACGAACGCGGGCAGTAGGTCGACGCCGGCGGCGTCGGGGAGCCGGTAATCGAGGAGGACGAGGTCGGGCTCGTCGGCGCCGAGCAGGGCGCGAGCCTCGCGCGCCGTGGCCGCCTCCCGGACGTGGTAGTGCCGAGCCAGCAGGGTCCGGACGAGCGCACGGTCCGCTTTGCTGTCGTCCACGAGGAGCAGGTCGAGGGGGTCAGTCATGGGAGGCCGTTCGGCCCTCGCGGACCTCAAGGGATCGGACGCGAGGCGATGCGCCGGGGGGCCGGGGAGTCGTGGGTGCATGGGCGGAGGCAGGACCGCTCGTCGTCGGGGAGCTGCGTGGGCGGCCACAAAGGTAATACTTTCGACCTCCCAACGCCTTCCCCCACCGACCTGACTGCGCGTTGGCATGCCGACGCTTCACAGCTTATCCTCTCCTCACCCTCCCACCACGACATCCCCGACTTCATGGCCAAACTCATCCCCGGTTCCTTCTCCGTGGACCACCTCGGCATCTACCCCGGCTTCGTGCAGTCCCTCGGCGATCAGGGCTTCGACGGCCCCGTCCATCCGCTCTTCACCTTCGACGTGGCTCAGGTGATCGCCGCCGATTGGTGCGAGTTCGAGGGGATGCCGGACGAGCCCCCTGCCCAAGCCTATTACGAGTCCGACGACGACGCCTTCCACCTCTACGAGCCGGCCACGAACGAGTGGCACGTCCTCAACGGGGAGACCTACGGCCCCGCGAAGCTCTACGCGATGGGGCGCGACCTGTGGACGTGGCGCCGCACGTCGCGCCGCACCAGCGCTCCGTAGGAGCCCGGCGCTCGGCGAGGCTGAGGAATCCGGCGCGGGAGCGCGCCCCGAGGCCCTCGACGCCACGCCTGCTCCCCGCGTCGATCGCGTGCTCCGCATGACGTAAAGATGCGAATACGACATGCCCGATTAGATTTTGCCGGCTTGAGCGAGAGCAGCGTGGGTGCTCCCTCGACTGAGCGGAGTCCGGCTACGCCCCCCGCCGCGTGGCTCCCCACACGCTCAGCACGGGCAGCGTCGTCATCTGCACAACGAGCGAGAGGCCGACGGTGTGACCGAGCACGATGAGCACGCCGTCGAGGACGAAGCCCCACAGCGCGATGCGCTTCAGCGGGGGCGATGCGTAGCCGCGGAGCATCGGGTTAGGACTTGATCATGAGCGAGCCGCGCTGCATGTCCATCCCGCAGACGAACTCGAAGTCGCCGCTCTCGGTCGGCGTGAACTCGACGGCGACGGGCTCGTCGAGCGGGAGGTCCGTCGTCGGCACGTCGAAAGCGGGGATCGTCACCTGCGACGAGCACTCGGACTCGACCGTGCGCGTGAAGACGATCCGGGCGGGAACGCCCGCTTCGAGAGCGATCTCGCGGGGGACGTACCCCATCCGCCCGGCTTCGATCTCGACGACCTGCACGCCGTCGACAATCTGGGGTTCGGCAGGGCCGTCGTCGTCGGCCATCTCGTGATCGTGCATCGTCGCGTTCTCGCCGGTAGGCGGCGCGCCCTGCATCGCACCGTCGTCGGCGTCACCGCACGCGGCGAGGGCGAGGAGGAGGGCGAGGAGCGGGAAGAGTTTGAGCGTGGTCATGGGTCTGTGGCGTTGGGTTGGTGTTGGTCAGGGGCAGCGTAGGAGCGACCGGCCGGTCGCCCGTACAGGGTTAGCGCGAAGGGTGCGCGGCGGCATCGGGGGCGAGGGGCTCGAATGCGAGGTCGGCCGACTGCCCGTCGCCGGGCGGGGTCGTGCGGAGTTCGTGGCGGAGCCGGCGGCCCTGCACGACGACGTAGAGCGCGGGGATCATGATGAGCGTGTGGACCGTGCTCGTGACGAGCCCTCCCACCATCGGCGTGGCGATCCGCTGCATTACCTCGGCCCCCGTGCCCGTCCCGATCATGATGGGGACGAGGCCGATGATCGTCGTAAAGACGGTCATCAGCTTTGGGCGGACGCGGTCGACGGCGCCCTCTTCGAGCGCTTCCTTCAGCCGCGGCACCGACGTCAGCCGGCCGTCGCGGCGGTAGCGCTTCACGGCTTCGTCGAGGTAGACGTGCATCACCACGCCCGTCTCCGCCGCGAGCCCCGCGACCGCGATCAGCCCGACGCCGACGGCGATCGAGAAGTTGTACCCGAGCGCGAGCATCAGCCAGATCGCGCCCACGACGGCGAACGGGAGCGGGATCATCAACAGGAGGGCCTCGGTCGCGCTGCGGAAGTGGAGGAAGAGGAGGAGGAAGATGATCGCGAGCGTGATGGGGACGAGCACGGCGAGCCGCTCGTTGGCGCGCTCGAGGTATTCGAACTGCCCGCTCCACTTCAGCGCATAGCCCGGTGGAAGCGTCACAGACTCGGCGACGACCTCGCGCGCACGCTGCACGTAGCTCCCCACGTCGGCCTCGTCGGTGAGGTCGATGAATACCCACGCGTTCGGGCGGGCGTTCTCGCTCTTCACCATCGGCGGGCCGGCGACGTACGAGAAGTCGGCGAGCTGACCGAGCGGGACGTTGGCGCCGTTCGGCGTCGGGACGAGGACTTGGCGGAGCGCGGGGAGGTCGTCGCGGAGAGCGCGGGGGTAGCGGACGTTGACGGGGTAGCGCTCCAGCCCCTCGACGGTCGTCGTCACGTTCATCCCGCCGACGGCGGCCGAGATCACGTCCTGCACGTCGCCGCTCGTGAGGCCGTAGCGGGCGGCGGCGCGGCGGTCCACGTCGATGTCGAGGAAGCTCCCGCCCATCACGCGCTCGGCATACGCGCTCCGCGTGCCGGGGAGGTCTTTGACGGCCGCCTCGACCTCGCGTCCGAGCCGTTCGAGCACGGCCAGATCCGGCCCGGCGATCTTCACCCCGACCGGCGTCTTGATCCCCGTCGCGAGCATGTCGATCCGCGTCTTGATCGGCATCGTCCATGCGTTCGTGAGGCCGGGGAAGTTGATCGCCCGATCCATCTCTGCGGTCAGCGACTGCCGCGTCACGCCGTCGCGCCACTCGCTCTCGGGCTTGAGGATGACGGTGGTCTCGATCATCGAGAGCGGGGCCGGGTCGGTGGCCGTCTCGGCGCGGCCGATCTTGCCGAAGACGCGCTCGACCTCGGGGAAGCTCGCGATGATGCGGTCGGTGCGCTGGAGCAACTCTTTAGCCCCCTGCGGCGAGATGCCGGGCAGCGTCGTCGGCATGTAGAGGAGGTCGCCCTCCCACAGCGGCGGCATGAACTCGCTGCCGATCTGCGGGAACGGGACGAGGACGTCACCAAACACGAGGCGCTGCACGGGGAGCACGGTTAGAAACAGGAGGCTGAACCCGACGACGAGCACGGCGACGGGCCGGCGGAGCGTGCCCCGGATGAGCGGGCGGTAGGCGCGGAGGAAGAACCGGGCCACCGGGTTCTGCTGCTCGCTGCGGATCTTCCCCTTGACGAAGACGGCCATCAGCGCGGGCACGAGCGTCACGGCGAGGAAGGCCGCCGCTGCCATCGCGAACGTCTTCGTCAGCGCGAGCGGACGGAACATCCGGCCCTCGACCTGTTCGAGCGTGAAGACCGGCAGGAAGCTGACGGTGACGATGAGGAGCGAGAAGAAGAGCGACGGCCCGACCTCCTTCGCCGCCTCAATCACGGCGTGCAGCCGCTCCGATTCGGTGAGTTCGGGCGGCGGCCCGTCGCCCGTCGCCTTCGCCGCGCGCGCCCGCTCGATGTGTTTGTGCGCGTTCTCGACCATCACGAGGCTCGCGTCCACCATCACCCCGATCGCGATCGCGATCCCGCCGAGACTCATGATGTTGGCGTTGATGCCAAGCAGGTACATCACCCCGAGCGAGATCAGAATGCCGACCGGCACCGTCACGACGGCGACGAACGCGCTGCGAACGTGGAGGAGGAACACGAAGACGATGAGCGCGACGACGAGCAGCTCCTCCCAGATCCGCGTCGTGAGCGTGTCGACGGCGCGGCCGATGAGCGCGCTCCGGTCGTACTCGGCGACGACTTCGACGCCCGGCGGCAGCCCGGACTCCAACTCCACGAGCCGCGCCTTCACCCGATCAATCGTCGCCTGCGCGTTCTCGCCGTAGCGCATCACCACGATCCCGCCGACGACCTCGCCCTCGCCATTCACGTCCGCAATGCCCCGCCGGATCTCCGGCCCGAGCTGGACCGTCGCCACGTCGCCGACGGTGACGGGCGTCCCGCCCTCGGCCTTGACGACGACCTCGCGGATGTCCTCGACGCCCTGCAAATACCCCTTCCCGCGCACGATGAACTCGCGCTCGCCGAGTTCAAGCAGTCGCCCGCCAACGTCGCGGTTCGACCGTTTCAGCGCCTCGCCGACGCGCCCGATCGGGACGCCGTACGCGGCGAGCTTCTGCGGGTCCACGACGACCTGGTACTGCTTCTGGAACCCGCCGACGGTGGCGACTTCGCTCACGCCGTCGACGGCCTGCAGTTCGTACTTGAGGTAGAAGTCCTGCACGCTGCGGAGCTGGGCGAGGTCGTAGGTGCCCGTCGTGTCGCGGAGCGAATACTGGTAGACCCACCCGACCCCCGTCGCATCCGGCCCGAGCGCGGGGCTCGCGCCCTCGGGCAGCCGGTCCTGGATCTGCGAGAGGTATTCGAGCACGCGGCTCCGCGCCCAGTACATGTCGGTCCCATCCTCGAAGATGACGTAGACGAAGCTCGTCCCGAACATCGAGTAACCGCGGACGGTCTTGGCGAACGGCACCGAGAGCAGCGCCGACGTGAGCGGGTACGTCACCTGCTCCTCGACGATCTGCGGCCCCTGCCCGGGGTACTCCGTCCGCACGATGACCTGCACGTCGGAGAGGTCGGGGATCGCGTCGATCGGCGTGTTGAGCGTCGCCCACGCGCCGAGCGCCGCCACCACGAGGGTGACGATGCCGACGAGCAGGCGGTTGCGGGCGCTCCAGTCGATGAGGCGTTCGAGCATGGGTGTGGTCCGTTGTCCGTTGTCCGTGGTCACTCGTCAGTCGGTGTAGCCGCGGAGGCGGTCGTATTCGGCGATCTGCTCCGGGGTGAGGGCGGCGCGCAAGGCGACGTGGGCGCGAAGATGCACCGCACGGAGTTGCCCCTGCGCTTCGGCGATGTGTGCGGTGATACGGTCCACCATCTCCGGCGTGGCCGCGCCATCGGCGAAGAGTCGGTCGAGGTGCTCCTCGCGCTCAATGATCGACGCGCCGAGCGGGCGGGCCTCGGCGAGCATCTCCATGCGGAGTCGTTCGGCCTCGGCGCGCTGCGCGTCGGTGAGGCCGAGGGCGTCGGCGAGTTCGAGAACGTGGAGCGGGCCGGGGTAGCTGTGGAACTCGGCCGCTTTGGCGAGCCCCATCCCGCGGCCTTCGCGCAGTCCGGCGACCTCGTCGGGCGTGAGGCCGGTCGGGACGTGTGCCGAGTCGGCGCGGTCGATGAGCGAATCAGCGCGGCGGTGTTGGGCGTGGTCGTGCTTCTGCGCGAGCGCGGCGGGCGCAGCGAGGAGCAGGAGGAGGGCGAGGGTCAGGCGCATGAGGCTGGGGTTCATGGATTCGTCTGGCTGTGGCAGGCCTTTCTCATTTGTCATTGCGAGGAGCGGAGCGACGAAGCAATCTCCTCAGGCCTGCTGGAGTCGGGAGATTGCCGCGCTCCCTTCGGTCGCTCGCAATGACAATAGGGTTCCAGGAGGCATCAGTGGTTCATCTGGCTGTGATCGGTTTCATCCATCGGGTCGGGCGCGGCGTCCGGCATGGCCCCCGTCATCGCGCCGACGGCGGCGGCGAGCCGGGCCTCGGAGTCGATGAGGAATTGGGCGCTCGTGACGACGGTCTCGCCGCCGTCGAGCCCGGCGAGGATCTGGACCGCGCCCTCGCCTTCCTCACCGAGCGTGACGGGCTGCGGGCGGAAACGGCCGTCGCCGAGCGCGAGCACGACGACGGCGGCATCGCCCGTGCGGATCACGGCCTCGCTCGGGACGGTCGGGCGCGCCTCGCTCGGCGCGCCGAAGAGGGTCGCCGTCGCGAACATCCCCGGCTTAATCCGGCGGCCGGGGTTCGGCACCGCGACGCGGGCCGTTCCCGTGCGCGTCGCCGGGTCGAGCGTGTCGTAGACGTACTCCACGCGGCCCGTCAACTCGGTGCCGGGCTGGCTCTCCAGCCGGACCACGGCGCGCGTGCCGGCGTCGACCCACCCAAGGTCTTGCTCTGGCACGTCAACTTGCAGCCAGAGCCCGCTGAGGTCGACGATCTCCATCAGCGTCATCCCCGCCGTGGCCTGCATCCCCTCGACGACACGCTTCTCGGTGACGGTGCCGCTCGCGGGCGCGTAGATCGTGAGCGTCCGCGTCACCTCGCCCGTCGACTCCAACCGCTCGACCTGCCCAGCGCTAATGTCGAAGAGAGAGAGGCGGCGGCGGGCCGCTTTGACGAGCCGGTCGCCGTCGCCCCCGCCGAGGAGTTCGCGGTTGCGGAGAGCGAGGAGGTATTCCTCCTGCGTCGAGACGAGCTGCGGGCTGTAGAGTTCGAGGAGCGGCTGTCCGGCGCGGACGCGGTCGCCCTCGGCGTCGACGTAGAGCCGCTCGACCCACCCGCTGACTTTGAGGCTGACAACCTCGCGGGCGCGGTCGCTCGCCTCGAACACGCCCGTCGTGCGGAGATCGCGGCTGAGCGTGCGCACCATTACCGGGGCCGTCCGCACCCCGATGTTCTGCATCGTCACGGCGTCGATCTCGACGGTCCCTGCGGGCGCGCCGGAGACGGGCACGGGCTGGAGGTCCATCCCGCAGACCGGGCACTGGCCGGGTTCGTCCTCGACGATCCACGGGTGCATCCCCGATTGGTAGACGATCCCGTCGCCGTCGAGGTCTCGGGTGGCGAGCCCGCCCGCCGACTGCGCGGAAACAGCAGGCGTCACCTCAGCTATGTCGTCAGCGTCGTCGCCACGGAGAAACGTCCACGCGAGCCCGACGGCAACGAGGAAGAGAACGAGCGCGCCCACGACGAGCAGGGCCGTGCGCCGCTTCGGGCGCGGCCGTTCGGACTCGGCGTAGGGCGAGCGCTCGGGCGGCGTCGCCGGTGGCGCGGGGTGCGGGGTCGTGGGATTCATCGGAGCCTAGAGTCGGAGGGCTGGAGGTCGGCGAGGGCGGCCCCGCCGAGGGCGCGTTCGAGCCGGGCCGTGGCGTCGAGATAGCGGCCGAGGGCGTCTTCGAGCCCGAGTTGGACCTGGAATCGAGTGCGCTCGGCGTCGAGGAAGGCGGCGTAGTCGGCCTCGCCCGTGGTGTAGGCGGCGAGCACGGACTCGACTGTGGCCTGCGCCTGCGGGACGAGGCGGTCGCGGAAGAGGGCGAGCGTCTCGGCCTCACGATGGACGATGTGGACGAGGTGGGCGATTTCCGTCGAGATCGCCGTGTCGAGCGCGTCCTGCCGGGCCTCGACCTCGGCCTGTCGGAGCCGGGCCTCTTCGAGCCGGGCGTTGAGCCGCCCGCGCTGGAGCGGGACGCGGGCCGAGAGCATCACGGCGAGCGCATCGGTGCCATCGGCCGTCGGCGGCGTGGCGCGGTCGGTCACGTCGAAGTACGTCACGCCGACGCCGATCTCGGGGTAGAACGCTTTTCGGGCGAGGGCGACTTCGGCTTCAGCACGCTCGGCGTCGGTTTCGAGCGCCTGCACCTCGGGCCGGAGCCGGCGGGCGACCTCGGCGAGCGCGGCGTCGGCGCTCGGAAGCGGCGGCGGCGTGAGGCCGACGGTGTCGGCGAGCGCGAGGCTGGGGCGGTTCGTCAGGTGGGCGAGGGTGTGGAGCGCGGCATGGCGCCGGGCGTCGAGGTCGAGGAGGCGGGCGCGGAGCCGCTCTTCTTCGAGCCCGACCTGGAGCACGGCGCCCTGCGGTCCGCGGCCCACTTCGTAGCGGACGGCGGCGGCCTCGGTGAACGCGTCGAGCCGGGCGCGGAACGAGCGGACGAGCGCCTCGGTGCGCTGGATCTGGTAGAGTGTGTAGTAGGCGCGTTTGACCTGGAGCGCGAGGTCGAGCGCGAGCACGTCCGCCTCATAGCCCGCGACTTCGGCCCCGAGGTCGGCCGCGCGCTCGCGGAGGGCGAGCGTGCCCGGCCACGGGATCGTCTGCTCGACGCGCCACTGCGTCCGCTGCGCGCCGAGCGCCGTCACGAGCGGATACGGAAACGCCGTCACCGCGACGGTCGGATCGGGCAGCACGCCGACCTGACCGCCGACGGTGGCGAGCGCGGCGGCGTCGAGCCGAGCGGCGCGGAGCGTCGGGTTCGCCGCTTCGACCTCGGCGAGGAGGGCCGAGAGGTCGAGCGGCGCGGAGTCGGGAGCCTGAGCGCGAGCGCCGCCGGAAACGGCGAGCCCGAGAGGGAGGGCGCAGGCCAGCAGCGCGCGACGCGCTGCACGAGGGAGAGTCATGGTGCTGATGGATCCGGGGGAACGACACGGCGGGACGACGCGGCAGGGCCGGTCGCCGGGGGGCCGGGACGGATCAGATCAGCAGGACCGAGAGCGCGAGATGGGAGCGGACGGACAGCGGTGGCGGCCCGGTGTCGCGCGGTGCAGGCGCCGGCGTCGGAGCCACGACATCGGCGACGAACGGGGCGAGCAGGGCGACGAGGGGCGTGAGCGACTGCGCGGGGTCCGCCACCGTCGTGTGGTCCGACGGGACGGCGGCGACGGCGAGGCAGCACGTCTGCATCGTCGGGCCGCCGGGCGCTTCATCGCTGGATTCCTCGCCCCCATCGGGCATCCCCCCGTGGCAGGGCGGCATCGCCGGCATCTCGCTCGGCGCCTGCGCCGTGGCGGGCAGCGGGCCCACCCCGCAGAGGTGCAGCAACGTCGGGCCGCCCGCTCCGAGCAGGAGGACGAGCGCTGCGACGAGCACGGCGGCGGCGAGGCGGTATGGTCGGGAGCCGTTCAGCATAGGGCGGGCGGGATACCCTAAGCTAAAGCCTTTGGTTTACCCCCGCCCCATAGTTCTCGTTAAGGTTGGAGCCCGTCCACCGATCCGCCACATCCGTGCGACGGCGCGGAAGACGGCGGCGAGAGGCCTCGGCCCGACGCTAACACCTGTCACACGTTGTCGACGGCCGTGCGCAAGCGGTCGCGGATCTCGGCCGCGATCTCGCCGAGCGCGTCGTTCTCCACGGCCGACATCGAGGCGACGGGGTCGACGGCGGCGATCTCGGTCTGCCCGTCGCCGATGTCGTGGAGGATCACGTTGCACGGGAGCATGGTCCCGATGAGCGGCTCGGCCTGGAGCGCGCGATGCGCGGCGGGCGGGTTGCAGGCCCCGAGGATTTTGTAGGGGCGCATGTCGACGTCGAGCTTCTTCTTGAGCGTGGCCTGAATGTCGATCTCGGTGAGGATGCCGAAGCCTTCTTCTTGGAGCGTGCCGCGGACGCGGGCCTCGGCTTCAGCCATCGGGAGATCGACGGTGCGTGCGTAGTGATAGGTGTTCATGGCCGTGGAATAGTTGATGGAGTGATCGGAGCGTTGCAGAATAGAACCGTAATACGAGCGAACGGCGCCGAGGTGCTCCGCGGTCGCCTTAATTCGCCGTGAGGTGCCGCAGGGAACCGCCACCGGGAATCCCCCTCGCCCCGGCGCGGTCGATGGACGCGCCATTCGATGGGCGCGACGAGGTGCGACGAGATCGGGGCGACGTTCGAGGTTCGGCTGCCCTGCCTCGCGTGTGCCGAGCCGAAAGCCTCACCCGACGCCGCGTAACCCGCAAGATCGTCGAATCAGATCCGCCCTTGCTCTGTTGAGAAGCTCTCGTTCTGGTCGTCCGGAGCTTGTCGAAGGACCTCTCCTGAGCACCGCGCAGCTCCTCAGAGATCCCTCGGCTGCGCTCGGGATGACACGAAGGGTCGCTGTGCTGAGCTTCTCAACAGAGCAGTCCGCCCTTAGTAACATTTAAGGGGAGTCCCCGGCTCTTTCTCCGCGCTGTCGGGTAAAAGGGCCGCACGTCATCTCTCCCTTCTCTCCTCTCTACACTTCCATGGTTACCCACGAGATCCTCTCCGCCCACCCCGCTCCCGCCGACCCCCTCGACGCGCTCGCCGCCTGCATCGAGGCCTGCTTCGAATGCGAGCAGTGCTGCACTGCCTGCGCCGACGCCTGCCTCGCCGGCGAGAAGGCCATGCGCCGCTGCATCCGCACCGACCTCGACTGCGCCGACATCTGCGCCGCCACCGGCCGCGTCCTCTCCCGCCAGACGGCTCCGTCGTGGGCGCTCATCCATGCCCAGGTCGAGGCATGCCGCACGGCCTGCCGCGTCTGCGCCGAGGAGTGCGAGCAGCACGCCGACGAGCACGAGCACTGCCGGATCTGCGCCGAATGCTGCCGCCGCTGCGAGCAGTCCTGCACGCGGCTCCTCGACGCGCTTCCGAAGGCCAGCGCCTGACCCCGTCGCCTGCCAGCGAGCCGGGTGAGCGCGCCGCGTCGTGCTCACCCGGCCGTCATAGACCCCTATCGAGCCCGCGCCCTTCCTCCTCACCCACCCCGTGCCCCGATGTCGTACACACGCTTCTTCGCCATGATCGCCACGTCGACCGTGGTGATGTTCATCCTCATGTATTCGACGGTCTACGTGCTCGATCACGTCTGGTGGAGCCAGACGAAGTTCTGGATGGCGCTCTACATGGGTGCCGCGATGGCCGTCATCATGCTCGGCTTCATGCTCTCGATGTACGACGACAAGCGGAAGAACGTCGCCATCTTCGTCGGGAGCGCCGTCGTCTTCGCCCTCGCCCTCTTCTTCGCCCGCAGTCAGGAGACGGTCGGCGACGTGGCGTGGATGAAGGCGATGATCCCGCACCACTCCATCGCGATCCTCACCAGCGAGCGGGCCGAGATCTCTGATCCCCGCGCCCGCCGCCTCGCCGACGACATCATCCTCGCGCAGCGGGCCGAGATCGCCGAGATGGAGGCGCTCATCGCCGACCTCGAGGGCGCCGACTACGAGGGCGGCGAGCCCCTTCCGCCTTCGGTCCCTCCCGTGGAGGGCGGGTCCGAAGATGTGGCCGGCGCGCCGAGCCTCACCGTGGCCGAGCCCGCGCTCCGCGGCAACGTCGTGATCCTCGACGAGGTGAAGGTCGCGTCCGACGCGTGGGTCGTGATCCACCCCGACGCCGGGGGCCGGCCCGACGTCGGGACGATGCTCGGCCGCTCGTTCGTCATGCACGGGACGACGGCCCGCGTGCCCGTAGCCCTCGACGTGGCGGTGGAGCCGGGCGCCACGCTCTTCGCCACGCTCCACGACGACACCGGCGAGATCGGCGCGTTCGAGTTCGTCGGCGCCGGCTCGGTCGACGCGCCGCTCGTGGCGAACGGGATCCCCGTGTCCCAATCGTTCGTCGTCAATTAGCCCTGCAGCCCACCGCCACGGAGCGTGCGGCGGCTCGCAACCCCTGCGATAGGTTCGGGTTATCTTTGGCCTCACGGCAGGTGACTCCACGGAAAATCGGGGTTCGCCCCTGCTCTCTCCGTGTCTGCTTCCTGCTGTTCTATGACGACGCCCTCGGCCTCCCGCTCTTCCCGCCTGCCCCTTCTCTTTGGCCTGCTCTGGGCGCTTCAGTTTCTGATCGTAGGGGACTCGGCGCTCGCCCAGGCCGTGCAGGTCGGGCTCGGGAGCTACAGCACCTCGCTCCCCTCCGGTGCGGTGGGGCCCCAGAACTTCGAGGGCCAGCCGATCGCTCCCAAAGTCTCGGCGGACTTCGCACTCCCGATCCAGTCGAACGACTACTGGAGCAGTCTGATCTACCCCTTCTTCAACGACCCCTACTCCAACATCCTGTACGCCCACCCGATCAACGCGAGGGCGACCGCGGCGGGCCTCCAGATCGGATACACGACCGACCCCATCTTCGTAGCCGCCGACTACCTCTACCCGTTCGCGGCCCAACTGACGGTCGGGGTGGACGGGCTCTCGGCGAGCCGTGCGACGGCGCACGACTACGGCGACTGGACCGCGACGGCGCGGTGGAACGGCGGCGCCGTCACGATGGAGGCCACGCTCGGCCACGGCCTCCCGTACGTCTTCTTCGAGGTGGTGGGCGGGCAGGCCGTCCTCACGCCCGCCCAGAGCCCGACCATCTGGCACCGCGAGGGCGGTGTGCTGGGCCTGACGATCGGCGGGAAACACTACGGCGTGTTCGCGCCGTCGGCCGCCACGTGGACGGGCACGAGCACGCTCCGCTCCACCCTCGACGGCGAGCGCTACCTCTCGGTGGCCGTCCTGCCTGACGCGCAGCCCGCCACGCTGGAGTTGTTCCGGCGACACGCCTACGCCTTCGTCACCGACAGTCGGGTCGCGTGGGCCTACGATGAGGCGACCGCGCGCGTCACGTCGACGTACGCCTACGACACCGTCCTCAAGGAGAGCGGTCCATCGAACGTGAACGCGACGCTGACCGCGCTCTACCGCCACCAGTGGCTCCACAGCACGGCCACCCTCACGGGCCACACCTACCGGTCGCCGCGCGGCGAGATGCGGCTCTCCGAGGGCAACGCGTTCACGATGGAGCACGGCTTCACCGGCGTCCTCCCCGCCCTGCCCGACCGCGGCGACTACAACCCGGCGACCCTGCTCGCCCTCGTCCAGGACGCAGCGCAGGAGACGCTGCCCGCCGGGCCGACGTACGACAACGGCAAGGCGATGGGCCGCTTCGCCCACCTCGTCCACATCGCCGACCAGATCGGCGCGACGGCCGAGCGCGACCACTTCCTCGCCCAGCTCAAGACCCGGCTCGAAGACTGGTTCACGGTGGGCGGCGCGCAGGAGTACTCGTACGACGCCACGTGGGACGTCCTCACCGGCTACCCCTCCGGCTTCGGGGCGGACAACCAGATCAACGACCACCACTTCCACGCCAGCTACGCCGTGATGAGCGCGGCCACGATCGCGCAGTACGACCCCGCGTGGGCCGCGCAGGAGCACTGGGGCGGGATGGTCAACCTCCTCATCAAAGACGCCAACAACTGGGACCGCGCCGACGAGCGCTTCCCCTTCCTCCGCACCTTCGACGCCTACGCCGGGCACTCGTGGGCCGCCGGCCACGGCGACTTCGCCGAGGGCAACAACCAGGAATCCAGTTCGGAATCGATGCACTTCGCCTCGTCGGTCGTGCTGTGGGGCGAGGCGACGGGGCAGACGGAGATCCGCGACCTCGGGATCTACCTCTACGCTACCGAGGCCTCCGCCGTCGACGAGTACTGGTTCGACGTGGACGACGAGGTCTTCCCCGAGGCCTACCCGCGCGTCGCGATTGGGATGGTGTGGGGCGGGAAGGGCGTGCATTCCACGTGGTTCGGCGCCGACCCCGAGTTCATCCACGGCATCAACATCCTCCCGGTCACGGCGGGCTCGCTCTACCTCGGCCGCCACCCCGACTACGTCCGCGCGAACTACGCCGAGATCGTCGCCGAGCGCGGCGGGCAGCCCGTGGTGTGGAAGGACGTGCTCTGGCAGTACCTCGCCCTGAGCGACCCGGCGCAGGCGCTGGCCTACTACAACGCCGACCCCGGGTACGAACCCTTCGACGGCGAGTCCCGCGCCCACACCCTCCACTGGCTCCACAACCTCAAGGCGATGGGCCACGTCGAGCCCGACATCGCGGCCGACGTCCCGACCTACGCCGTCTTCCGCGATGCCAACGATGACCTCACGTACGTCGCCTACAACGCCGGGGCGGACGCGCGCCAGGTGACGTTCTCCGACGGCTTCTCCATGCTCGTCGAACCCCGGTCACTGCGCTCAGAGAGCACCGCGGCCGGGAACCCGAACGCCCCCCGCGTCCTCCTCGTCGCCGACAAGACCTCCGGCAAGTCGCCGCTGAGGGTGGCCTTCGAGGGCAGCCAGAGCTTCGACCCCGACGGCGGCGCCCTCTCCTTCGCGTGGACGTTCGGCGCCGACAGCACGGCCTCCGTCGCCGATACGACGGTCACGTTCACGAGTGTGGGCCCCCGCTGGGTGAGGCTCACCGTCTCGGACCCCGAGGGCTTGGTGGCGAGCGACAGCGTGCTGATCCGGGTGCTCCCGAACGGCATGCCCTTCCCCGGCGCGCCGCCCGTCGTTCCGGCGGTGATCGAGGCCGAGGACTACGACCTCGGCGGCGAAGGCGTCGCCTACCACGACGCGGAGCCGCAGAACATCGGCCTCGCCTACCGCCCGAGCGAAGGCGTCGACATCGAGGCATCGACCACGAACGGTTTCGACGTCTACTGGATCACGGCAGGCGAGTGGCTGGAATACACGTTCGAGGTCGCCGAGGCGGGCGCGTACACGTTCGCCCCGTACGTCGCCAGCGTGCCGGGCTTCGGTCAGTTCCGGATGCTGATCGACAACGTCGACGTGAGCGGGGTGCGCGACGTGCCGGGCACGGGCGGCTGGCAGTTCTGGGAGCCCATCGAGATCCCGGCCGTGCCGCTCGAAGCCGGCATCCACATCATGCGGTTCGAGTTCGACTCGCCCTCCGACCCAAACGGCTGGCTCTTCAGCCTCAACTACATCGCCGTCACCGAGGCTACCGGCGTGAGCGCGGAGGACGACGCGGGCGTACCGGACCACTTCGACCTGAAGCCGAACTACCCGAACCCCTTCGCCACCACGACCCGCTTCGACTACGCCCTGCCTCGTGCCGAGCACGTGACGGTCGAGGTGTTCAACTACGTCGGGCAGCGCGTCGCGGTGCTGACGGACGAGATCCGGGAAGCCGGCGTCCACGCCGTCACGTTCGACGCGGCGGCACTGCCGAGCGGGACGTACTTCTATCGGCTGACCACGCCCTCGTTTTCGAAGACGCTGAAGATGTCGATGGTCCGGTGACGCGCTGCGCGGCGAGGAGATGGCTACGCGTGGGAGTGTGCGAAACGACGAACGCCCCGGCCCAGCATCAGCGGCTGGACCGGGGCGTTCGTGTGGAGCCAATGACCGGACTTGAACCGGTGACCTGCTCATTACGAGTGAGCTGCTCTACCAACTGAGCTACATTGGCGGTCGGGGCGTCCAAACTACGGCTCCCCACCCGCCGAGGTCAAGCGCACCCTCCCCCGCCCCCCCGGGGATAATCCATGAAGGCCGCCCCGATCTACGGCGCAGCCTCCCACGCACGTTCGAACTCCGCCACGTCTCGAAGTCCTTCGGTGCCACGACAGCCCTCCACGACGTGACGCTCCTCGCCCTCGCCGCGCAGGGCCTGTTCGACCTCGCCGAACGCGTTGTCGTGCTGCGCGGCTTGCGAGTGGAACGGGCGGCCTAGCTGTCTGCCGGGGCCGTGTCTGCTGGGGCCGCTTTCGGACGTCGGCGTGGGAACGCCGCCTGCTGCGTCTTGAGGAATGCCGCCACACCTCGGCCCAGCCTCGCATTGATTCGGACCGACGGCAGAGGCGCAACATGTTGCGTCTCTACGGGTGCTCGGGCTTCGAGCTGTAGCTTTGCCGCCCCTCCTCTATCCTGCGAATCCTATGCCCAGCCCCCCCGACCAACTCGCCGCGCTCAAAGACAAGCTCGGGCTCATCGCCGACCTCAACGCGGCGGCGACGCTCCTCGAATGGGATCAGGAGACGTACATGCCGCCGGGCGCGGCCGAGGCGCGCGCGCAGCAACTCGCCACGCTGAAGACGCTGTCCCACGAGTACTTCACCGATGACGCCGTCGGCCACCTGCTCGATGCGCTCGACGGCGACCTCGACGGCGAGATCGACCGCGCGCTCGTCCGCGTCACCCGCCGCGACTTCGACCGGGCCCAGCGGCTCTCGGCCGATTTCGTCGCGCGCTTCGCGACGGCGAAGGCGCACGCGATGGAGGCGTGGAAACGCGCGCGCGCCGCCGACGACTTCGCCCACTTCGCCCCGCACCTGCAGGAGATCGTCGACCTCAGCGTGGAACAGGCCGAGACCGTCGGGTACGAAGACCGGCGTTACGACGCGCTCCTCGACGAGTACGAGCCGGGCACGACGTGGGCCGACATCGACCGCGCGTTCCGCGCCCTCCGCGCCGACCTCGTCCCCATCGTGCAGGCCCTCGCCGAGGCCGCGCCGCCCGATGACGCGTTCCTCCACCGACCCTACGACGAGGACCGGCAGTGGACCTTCGGTCTCGACACGATCCGCGCCTTCGGGTACGATTTCGAGCGCGGCCGGCAGGACCGCTCGGCCCACCCCTTCTCCACGTCGCCCGCGCTCACCGACTGCCGGATCACCACGCGGCTCACGCCCGACTTCTTCCCGACGGGCTTCTTCGGGACGCTCCACGAGTGCGGCCACGCGCTCTACGAGCTCGGCGTCGACCCGGCATTCGCGCGGACGCCGCTCGAAAGCGGGACTTCGCTCGGGATGCACGAGTCGCAGTCACGGCTGTGGGAAAACCTCGTCGGGCGCAGCCGGCCGTTCTGGCGCTGGGCGTACCCGCGCCTGCGCTCCACCTTTCCCGACGTGCTCGGCAGCGTGGACGAGGCCGACTTCTACCGCGCCATCAACCGCGTGCAGCCGTCGCCGATCCGCGTCGAGGCTGACGAGGTGACGTACAACCTCCACGTCATGCTCCGCTTCGAACTCGAGACGAAGCTGATCGACGGGACCCTCGCCGTGGACGACGTGCCGGAGGCGTGGAACGCGGCGATGGAGGACCTCCTCGGCTTCGCCCCGGCGAGCGACGCCGACGGCTGCCTGCAGGACATCCACTGGTCGCTCGGCGCGCTTGGCTACTTCCCGACGTACACCCTCGGCACGCTGATGTCGGTCCAGCTGTTCGAGGCGGCCGAGCGCGACCTCGGCGACCTCGGCGCGCACTTCGAGCGGGGCGAGTTCGGGCCGCTCCTCGGGTGGCTGCGCGAGCACGTCCACCGCTGGGGCCGCGCCCGCACGGCTGCCAAAGTGCTGCACGACGCGACGGGCGAATCGCTCCGCGCCGAACCGTGGCTGCGCTACGTCCGCCAGAAGTACGGCGCGGTCTACGGGGTCGAGCTTTAGAACCCCTAACAAACCCCCGCTTGTCATTGTGAGCGACTGAAAGGAGCGCGGCAACCCCGCAGGGCTCGGCGTAGCCCATCTCCTGATTTTGGCAACCCGAAGGAGCTTGCCGCGTCGCTCGACGTCGTCTCGCTCCTCGCAATGACAGTCAGAGGATGTCCGCGCGGAAGGCATCGTCGGCGGTGATGGAGCGGGCGAAGGCGGTCATCAGCCGGATCGCGTGCTCGACGTCGCCGAGGTCGACGGTCTCGACGGTCGAGTGCATGTAGCGCATCGGGATCGAGATGAGCGCGCTCGGGATGCCGGACTTGGTGTGGAAGATGACGTCGGTGTCGGTCCCCGAGTAGCGCGACGACGCCTCGTGCTGGAGCGGAATCTTTTCCTGCTCGGCCACTTCGATCAGCCGCTCGACGACTTTGGGGTGGTTGACGGTGCCGTGCGTGATGCTCGGCCCGCCGCCGAGCGTGACCTCGCCGTGCTTCGCCTTCGGGATACCGGGCGAGTCGGTGGCGTGCGTCACGTCGAGCACGAGGGCGAGGTCGGGATCGAGCCGGTAGGCGACCATCTTCGCGCCGTTGCCGCCGATCTCCTCCTGCACCGCGTTGACGCCGACGACCGTCCGCTGCCGCTTCTCCTTCGACGCCGCGAGCCCTTTCAGCGCCTGCGCCACGACGAACCCGCCGAGCCGGTTGTCGAGCGCCCGCCCGATCAGCCGCTTATCGGTCAGGGCCTCGACGGACTCGGCGTAGACGGCCGGATGTCCGACCCGGATGCCACGCTCGGCGACTTCGGTCTTGCTCGACGCGCCGATGTCGAGGAAGAGCTCTTCGAGCTTCGGCGCCTTCTCGTCGTCCTTCCGGTCGCGGAGGTGGATCGCCGTGTTGCCGACGACGGCGAGGACCGGGCCCTTCGCCCCGAGGATGCGGACGCGCTTGCCGCGCGCGATCGCCCAATCGCTCCCGCCGATGCGGTCGACGTGGATGAACCCGTCGTCGGTGACGTACTTCACCATGAACCCGATCTCGTCGGCGTGCGCTTCGAGCATCACCGTCGGCCCGCTGTCGGGGCCGTCGAGCGTGGCCCAGACGTTCCCGTACGGGTCGGCCTCGACGCGGTCGGCGAAGCCGCCGACGTAGCCCGCCCACTTCTTCTGGCCGGGCGTCTCGAAGCCGGTCGGGCTGGGGGTGGAGAGGAGGTCGAAGAGGAAGTCGCGGTCGGCGTCGGTCATGTCGAAGTTGAGAGCGTAGAGGCAGACCCACGTGTCTGCCCGGAGTCGGGTGAATGCTATGCTGGAACAGGGCGAACACACGGGTTCGCCCCTACGTCGGCGGCGGCGGAGGAACCCGGCGGGGCGCGCGCTGTGGAAGGCGCAGCCCACGAATCCGCGCTTATGAACGTCCGACCCGCCGCCCTGTTCGCCCTCTTCCTCGCCCTCGCCGCGCCCGCCACCGCGCAGGTCGACGCGCCCGCGCCGCTCGTGGTGATGAACCTCGCGGCGCACCCCGACGACGAGGACGGGCTGACGCTCGCGCACTACCGCTGGGCCGAAGACGCCGTCGCGTACTCGGTGATCTACACGCGCGGCGAGGGCGGGCAGAACGAGATCGGGCCGGAGCTCTACGAGAAGCTCGGCGCGATCCGCACGGCGGAGACGGAGGCGGCCGGGCGGCGGCTCGGCACGCAGGTCCGCTTCCTCAACTTCTACGACTTCGGCTACTCGAAATTCGCCGCCGAGGCGTTCGAGGAATGGGGCGGGCGCGACAGCGTGACGGCGCGGCTCGTCTACGTGATCCGGAAGCTGAAGCCGGACGTGATCTTTACCAACCACGACACACTCACGGTCGGCAACACGCAGCACGGGCAGCACCAGGCCGTCGGCATCTCGGCCTACGACGCGATGGGCCTCGCGGCCGACCCGAGTTATCACCCCGAGCAGCTTGAGGAGCCGGGCGTGGACCTGTGGCAGCCGAAGCGGCTCTTCCTCCGCAAGTGGCGGTGGACGGGAGGCGAGGACGCGAGTGCGGACGTGAAGGTGCCCGTCGGCGACGTGATCCCCGGCCGCGACGTGTCGGCCGCGGATCTCGCCGTCGAAGCCGCCGCCGAGCACCGCTCGCAGGGCTTCGACAAGTTCGCCCCGCGTTTCCGACGCGACACGACGTACTTCCAACTCCTCCGCGCCGCGCCCGGCGTCCCGCCCCTCCCGCCGAACGCGACCGACCTCGCCGTCGGGCTCGTCCCGAACCAACACGCGGTCGACGCGGACCTCGCCTACCTCATCGACAGCGGGCGCATCGATTCGATGCTCCGTACGATCGGTTTGGTGCCCGAAGCAGACACCACGCTACCCGGCGACGAAGTAGCGGTCCACTGGCCACAGGACATGGCTTTCTACGACGACGGCCAACCCACGCCCGTCGAGATCACGTTCAGCGGCGCGGTCGATACCGTGATTACGGTGCCGGCGGACGCGTCGCCGGGCGGCCCCGTAGGCGTGCTCCGCATCCCCGCCGACGCGACGCCGACGCTCCCGAAGGACGCGCGGCAGTACGACCGCTTCCTCAGCGGCCCGCCGATCCAGTACACCGTCCGCGTGCCCGGCGATGCCGACGCGTGGTACACCGCCGCGCACCTCCCCCTCGAGATCGCCCCGCCGCTCGCGATCGAGCCCGCCGAGGCCGTGCTCCGGCTCCGGCCCGGCCGCAACGCGATCCCCGTCCGCGTGCACGTCTTCGACGCCGCCGCGGACTCCGTCACGCTCGGCGTGAGCATGCGGGAGTTCGACCCGTTGGAGCCGATCTACACGCTCCAGAGCCGGACGTTCGCCGTCTCGGGCACCGGCTCCGTCGTCGACAGCGTCGCGCTCACGCTGGACCAGGCGGAGTTCGAGGTCGGGCCGCACACGCTCTACCTCAGCGCGGTCCCGCTCTACGGCGCGGCGCGCGGCGCGCGGCGCGGCACGCCCGTCTACACGACGCAGCCCGCCCGCGCTCTCCCGCCCATCCTCCTCCCCGGGTCGCTGACGGTCGGCATCGTCGAGAGCTACGACGACGCGACGGCGAATGCGCTCCGCGAGATGGGGGCGACCGTCGTCCCGCTCGACTCGACGACGCTGGCGGCAGGAGACTTCGACGGCCTGCACACGGTCGTCGTGGACATCCGGGCGTACCTCGTGCGGAACGATCTGCGGCAGTACAACGAGCGGCTGCTCGACTGGGTGCGCGGCGGCGGGCATCTCGTCGTGACGTACCAGAAGACGTTCGAGTGGAACCCGCAGTACGACGACCCCTTCGACGCAGAGCGGAAGAACCCGGCGGGCTTCGCGCCCTACCCGCTGCTCCTCGGGCGCGACCGCGTGACGTACGAGGACGCGCCCGTCACGCTCCTCGACCCCGAGCACGCCCTCTTCCGCGCGCCGAACGCCATCACCAACGCCGATTGGGCTGACTGGGTGCAGGAGCGCGGGCTCTACTTTCCCGCCGAGTACGACGACCGCTACACCGAACTCTTCGCGATGCACGACCCTGGCGAGGCCCCGCTCCGTTCGTCGACGCTCATCGCGGATGTGGGCGAGGGGACGTACGTCTACACGGCGCTCGGGTGGTACCGGCAGCTCGCGGCCTACAACCCCGGAGCGTACCGGCTCTTCGCGAACCTCGTCAGCCTCCCCCTCGTGGATGAACGCTAGCATTGCTTATGGACCCGAGTGAGTGGAATCTGGCGAGCGGCCTGAAGGCTGCGTTCCTCCCCCTCGGAGGGGGAGGACAGGTGGGGGTCCGCTGCGCTTGAAAGACCGACGCCCCGCACCTCGAACGTGGCGGACCCCCCGCTCGTCCCGCAAGCGGGCCTCGCCGCCCCCCTCCGAGGGCGGCGAATTCGTAGCGCGTGGTACTGAGCCCGCGGATATCCGCACGCGGCGGCTGGCGTACGCGGCCCTCGCGACGGCGGCCGTGCTGTGGGGCGCGTCGTTCCTCCTGGGCAAGCTCGCCCTCGCCGAGGTCCCGCCGAGCTACCTCATCCTCTACCGCTTCGTGCTCGCCTCCGCCGTGATGCTGCCGTTCGTGCGCTGGTCCCGGCTCGCGTGGTCGCGCCCGACCGCGTGGCTGGTCCTCGCCTGCGCGCTCGTCGCCGGGCCGCTGATGTTCCTCGTGCAGTTCGAGGGGCTGGCGCGGACGACGGCGTCGAGCGCGGCGCTCCTCGTCGCGGCGGCCCCGCCGATGCTCGCGCTCGCGGCGGCGGTCTTCGACGGCGAGCGGCCGACCCGGCTGGCGTGGTTCGCGATCGGCCTCGCGACGGTCGGCGCCGTCCTGCTCGTCGGGCGGCCGGGGCCCGGGCGGACGCTCCTCGGCGACGGGCTCGTCCTCACCTCGATGGTCGCGGCGGTCGCGTGGACGCTGCTCGCGCGGCGGCTGTCGCGGCGGATCGGCGCGCTCGCGGCGACGGCGCTGCAGTTCGCCCTCGGCGCCGTCATCCTCGTGCCGGTCGCGTGGGTGCTGGAGGGGCCGCCGCCGCTCGCGCTCACGGGCGGAACGTGGGCGTCGGTGCTCGCGCTCGGCGTCGCGTGCACGGCCGTCACGTTCGGGCTGTGGAACTGGGGCATGCTGCACGTCGAGGCCGCGCGCGGCGGCGTGGTGGGGAACCTCGAACCGCTCATCGGCTCGCTCCTCGGGGTCGCGTTTCTGGGCGAGGTCCTCGGGCCGTACTCACTCGTCGGCGGCGTGCTCCTCCTCGTCGCGGCCGTACTCGTGACGCGGCCCGTACATCCGCGAGCGATCGCCCCGGCGGAGGCGGCCCCGTGAGCGAGTTCGTCCCGCCCCCCCGCTTCGACGGCGCCACGTTCGACACGTACCGCCCGCAGAACGACGCGCAGGCCGTGGCACTCGCCGACGCCGAGCAGTTCGCCGAGCGCGTCCGCGAGCGCTACACCGGCTCCGCACTCCGCCGCTGGCTGAAGTCCGACGCGGGGCTCCGCAGCGGGCTCTACCTCGTCGGGCCCGTCGGCACGGGGAAGACGCACCTCCTCGTATCGATCTACCGCGCGCTCTCGCCGGGCGTGCCGTGTGCGTTCCTCCACTCGTCGGCCCTCTTCCGCGCGACGGAGCACCCCGAGGCCTACGCCGAGCGCCTCGCCGAACGCTACCGCGTCCTCCTCATCGACGAGGTCGAGCTCGACGACCCGGCGAACGAGGTCCGCCTCATCAACGTGCTCAAGGCGCTCCAAAAGCTCGGCGTGACGGTGGCGGCGACGAGCAACGCCGAGCCGGAGAAGTTCGTCTCGGCGCAGTTCGGGCGCGACCGGCTGGAGCGGTTCATCTCCGAGGAGTTCCGGCGGACGTACCACGTCGTGTTCGTCCCCGGCGAGGACTTCCGGCGCGGCCTCGCCAAGCCCGGCCGCGCGTGGGTCGGCCCGCTCGACGCGGCGGACGCGGCGATGCGCCACGCCTACGAGCGGGCCGACGGCGAGGCGCTCTGGCTCGGCCGCGACGCCCTCCTCCTCCGCACCGCCGAGACCGAGCGGCAGGCGCTCGCCGCCGAGCTCACCGCGCCCGACCGCCTCTTTCTCGCTGGCCTCCGCGTGGACTCCACCGACGACGCGCTCCGCCTCCTCCGCGTGATCGACGACCTCTACACGCACCCCGCGCCGCCCGTGCTCTACTTCACGGCCGAGGCGCCGCCGGAGCGGTGGTTTCCAAAGGACCGAGCCGGCGCCGGGGTCGAGGCGGCCGTGGCGGAGAAGTTCGAGCGGACGGTGTCGCGGCTCCACGCGCTCTGCGCCGTGCAGCGCGTCGGCGCCGCCGTCCACCGCGAGCCGTAGGGGCGAGCGGCCACTTCGTGGTAGCGAGCCACGGCGTAGCTTGTCCCCTCTCCCATTCCGTCGCCGATGCCCTTCTTCGACCTCCCGCCGTGGCTCGTCACCTTCGGCGTGCCTGCCCTCCAAGTCCTCGGCGTGCTGAGCGCGCTCGACGCCGTGATGCGGGCGCGGACACCGCAGGGCTCCACGGCGTGGGCCGTCGCGCTCATCGCGATGCCGCTCCTCGCGCTCCCGGCGTACTGGATCTTCGGCCGCGCCCGCTTCGAGGATTACGTCGAGGCACTGCGCGGCTTCAACACCGTCGTGAGCGAGCGGCTGAAGGCCGTCCGCTCCGGCCCCCTCGCCGAGTTCCTCGTCGACCCCGACGGCGATCCGGAGGAGGAGCGCGGCGAGCTCCACGCCTTCGACGAGCTCGCCACGCTCCCGCTCACGTGCGGCAACGACGGCCGGCTCCTCGTGGACGGGCACGCGACGTTCGACGCGATCTTCGCCGCCTTCGACCGCGCCGAGCACTACATCCTCGCGCAGTTCTACATCATCCACGACGACGAGATCGGCGGGCGGTTCAAGGAGAAGCTGATCGCAGCGGCGCGGCGCGGCGTCCGCGTCTATCTGATCTACGACGAAGTCGGCTCGCACAAGCTGCCGAAGGCGTACAAGCGCGAGCTCGAAGCGGCCGGCGTCGAGGTGTCGAGCTTCAGCGGGCACCGGAGCCGGTTCAAGCGGTTCCGGCTCAACTTCCGCAACCACCGCAAGATCGTCGTCGTCGACGGGACGTGGGCGGCGATGGGCGGGCTCAACGTGGGCGACGAGTACCTCGGCCGCGACGAGAAGCTGAGCCCGTGGCGCGACACCCACGTCGCGATCGAAGGGCCGGTGGTGCAGGGCGTGCAGCTCTCGTTCGTGCGCGACTGGTACTACGGCTGCGAGGAGATCCCCGAGGTGAGGTGGCAGCCGACGCGCGCCGACGCCGACCGCGAAGCGCTCGTCCTCGCCTCGGGCCCCGCCGACGACCTCGAGACGTGCGGCCTCCTCTTCACCCACGCCATCGAATCGGCCGAGGAGCGGGTGTGGATCGCCACGCCGTACTTCGTGCCGGACGGGCGCGTGCTCGGCGCGCTCCAACTCGCGGCGCTGCGCGGCGTCGACGTCCGCATCCTCATGCCGCGGCAGTCGGACAGCGTGTTCTTCAAGTACGTCCCCTACGCGTACCTCCCCGACGTCGAGCGCGCCGGGGTGAAGGTGTACCTCCACGAGCCCGGCTTCATGCACCAGAAGGTGCTCCTCGTGGACGAGGACTACGCCGCCGTCTCGACGGCGAACTTCGACAACCGCTCGTTCCGGCTCAACTTCGAGATCACCGTCCTCTTCGCCGACGCCGGCTTCGCGCGCGACGTGGCCGCGATGCTCGAAGACGACTTCGCCCGCTCGACGCAGATCACGCGCGCCGACATGGAGGACAAGTCCTACGCCTTCCAGGTCGCGACACAGGTGACGCGGCTCTTCGCGCCCGTCCTCTGAGCGTCGCTACTCGGTGAAGTCGAGCGTCGTGCCGTCGGCCTGCGGCAGCGGCGGTTTACCGCGCGGTGACATCAGAGACTCATTCAGGCAGCAGGTAGTTGCTCGTGATATGACTCATGATTCGCCGACCGAGGGCGAGGCCTTCGTCGGCCGCATAGCGGAAATGCCATCCGAGTTGGATGCGCGAGTCGGCGCACTCCTCGGCAGCAGCGCTGAAGCTCATGAACGCCCGCGTCGGCATTCCTTCGGGAGCAGTGGTGGGACTCATCGAGAAGGAAAACTCATCGCCGAACTCGTGTCCGAGTACGCCGAGCGAGGCCGCACAGGCCGTCGCGTGCGCCGACGCATAGTCCTGGAAAGGCGGCGTGGGGCGGAGCGGCTCCCAGTCGGCGGCCGGCGTGGTGGCGGGATTCCCGTCAGCCTCCGCCGCATGGATCGCGGTCACGGGACGCCAGTGGTCGTACTCGTACTTTGAGTCCCACACGGCGATGTAGCCGTCGTAGAGCGCCACGTTGAGCGTTGCGAAGAGGCGAGCGGCGTCCCAGACGTCGATGCCCTGCTCGGCGACGAGTTCGCGCGCGAGCCGGTTGACAGAGCCCTCGGCAAACTCCATCCACCACACGGCATAGCCGGTCTGTTCGTCCGTGCGCACGGTGCTGGTCACGCCCCCCTGCGCCTTCGCCTCGGCGTACGCCTCCGCATAGGCGGCGCTCTTCACCTCGGGCGGGGGAGGCGGACGGAACTGGTCTGGCGATGTCAGCGCGAAGGGCCGGGCATAGCGAAAGCCGGGTTGGAGCATGAAGCTGTCCCACGTCCCCGTCGTCTGGTACCGGCCCGGTGCATCGCCGAAGGCGTATTCACCCGCGAAATCCCAACCGTCGCCTTCTCGGAGAGCCAAGATGGCCGAGGCGCATGCGCGACCCAACGTTCCCGCCCGCGCCTTCCTGACTCCGGCTGGAATAGGAGCCAACCAACGGGTCAGCGCACTGTCCAGGCTCGACCTCCGGTCGGGGTACTGCGTGACGAGCACCTCGTAGGCGGCCTGAGTCACGGCCGCGGTCGGATCAGCGTCGGTCTGCGCGGCGGTGCAGGCGTAGCGCGTGTACCGTGGCTCGATGGAATTGAGCGCGTCGTGCATGGCGAGGTGCATCATCGAGAACGCGCGGTGCCCCTTAAAGGTGAAGAACGAGTCCTCGGCGTAGGCGATCTCGTAAGCCACCTCGTTCCACGCTGCGACGACGCTTTCCTCGTCCACCGGGGCCGCGTTCGCGCGTGCGCTGGGATCGTTCGAGAGCGAGACGAGGAGCGCGACACCGAAGAGCATCATGGGGCTGGCTTGCATAGCTTACCTCCTCGAAATGGGTTCACATCCGTTTGAATGGTAAATATTTACATAGATATGGTCAAGTCGGCATCGCCCTGGGCGTGCTCGGCCTGGCACGACGGGGTGCGGTAGAACCAGCGGCTCTACGACCTGCTCGGCGTCGAGTCGGCGTGGTGGTAGCCGGTGCCGCTCCGATAGCCGCTACTCGGTGAAGTCGAGCGTCGTGCCGTCGGGTCCCTGGCGGAGTTTCACGGTGCGGAGCTTCTGCATCACGGTGAGGGCCAGCTCCAGCTTCTTCTCGAGGTTCTCCAGCTCTAGCTTCTCGGCCGCCGCTCGGTGCTCGCGGGCGTGCGCCAGCCGCTCCTCGGCCTCGGCGTAGAGCCGCGTGATGTCGGCGAGCTTCTGCTGGTTCTCAATCGACGGCGCTTTCAGCTTGGCCTCCACGAAGGACTGCGCCGCGCCCAGCAACTCCCCCATCACCTCGCGCGACGACGGGTCGATCTGCGCATGCGCCAGCCGTTCGACGACGTCCACGAGTGTCTGCTCCAGCCGCGCGAAGAGCGCGTCGAAAAGCGCAGGGTTCCGGCCCGCGAGGTCGATCTGGAGGGGCTCGCGGCGGTCCGGTGCTAGCATGGCTCCTCGCCCTCCGGGTCCCACGCCGGGACACCGCTGTCGAGGATCACGAGCCCGTCGCCGCCGAGCGCGCGGTAGAGCGCCGAGAGCGCGAGGAGCAGGTCGGCCACCTCCTCTGTGCTCGTGTCCTCGTCGAAGACGATCGAGAGCCGACGGGCGGCCGCGGCGGCGCGAGCGCGCACGGCCTCCGCAGCTTGCGGCGACTCCGGCTCGGGCTCCGCTTCTGTGCCGTGCAGCCGCGCTACCTCGCTCCGCACGGCCTCGACGGCGACGCCGAACTCGTCGCGGAGCAGGTCGGCGACGACGTTCGCGCTGCCGAGCAACCCCAGCAGTACGTGCTCGGCCTCGATGGCCGGAGCCGCTTCCGCTTCGCGGCGCGTCAGCTTGAGCGCGTCTTCGGCCTCGGCCGTCAGCCCGAACTCGCTGTGGAGCAACTCGCTCGGCTCGTCGATGGCGGGCGGAGCCGCCTTTTCCACGGCGTGTCGAAGCTGCTGCGTGTTGACGCCGAGGGCGCGGAGGATGCGCACGGGCGGCCCGCCTTCGCGGAGCACGCCGAGCACGAGGTGTTCGGCCCCGATGGCGTCGTGGCCGAGGCGGGCGGCTTCCTCGCGGCTGTGGAGCAGCACGGCGCGGGCGCGGGCAGAGAAACGTTCGTCCATAGACAGGCTCCCGGTTTAGAGGAAGCCTACCCGACGCCTGCGCCAACAGGCTGTCAGACGCGCGCTACAGCAGCCGGTACAGCACCCACAGCACGGGCAGCAGCATCAGCGCGACGAACAGCCACGCGGCCGGGCCGAAGGTGCGCTTAGGGACCGGATACTCGTAGCCGCACACCGGGCACTCGGTGGCCTCGGCGTCCACCTCCATCGCGCATGACGGGCACTCGCGGAGCTCGGCCATCAGTCGTCCCGCGCGGCGAGTTGGACTTCGACCTCGGTCAGCCGGACGGGGATGCCCCACTCGTCGTCGGCCCGCTCGTCGTCGAGGACGTAGCCTTCGAACTCGACCTCCATCCCCTCGCGCTCGAACTCGACGGGGAGATTCGTCGGGCGGAAGCGGTCGCCGGCCTCGGTCACGATCCCCCAGAACCCGCCGTCCTGCTCCACGCGCGTGACCGTGCCCACGTGCTCGATCTCGCCGAGGTCGCAGCCGGCGGCGAAGAGGAGCGGGGTGAGGAGGAGCGGCAGGGCGAGGAGGCGCATCGAAGCTCGGAAGGGGGACGGGGTGGGGAATATACCTGCCTCACTCCGCACTGTCGACGGCGTGGATCCAGCCACCGGCCACGAGATCGTCGTCTTCGTAGAGTACGACGGACTGGCCGGGCGTAATCGCCGCGCGCGGCTCGGCGAAGGCGACGCGGAGCTCGTCGTCGCCGGTCTGCCATGCGAGGGCGGGCGCGCCGGCGTCCTTGTAGCGGATCTGCCCCGTCACGGGCCGCTCGTCCATGAGGTCGGCGTACTTCACGAAGTTGAGCTGCCGCGCGGTCAGCGTCTGCCCGAGGAGGTCGTCGCGCTCGCCGACCGTCACCGTGTTCGTCTCAGCGTCGATCCGCGTGACGTAGGTGGGAAAGCCGAGCGCGAGGCCGAGGCCGCGCCGCTGCCCGATCGTGTAGAACGGATAGCCCTCGTGCTGCCCGACGACCGAGCCGTCGGAGAGGACGAAATCGCCGCCCGCCACCTCGGCTTCGAGGCCGGGCGTGCGGCGGCGGAGGAAGCCGCGGTAGTCGTTGTCGGGGATGAAGCAGATCTCGTACGAGTCGGGCTTGTCGGCGACGCGGCTCAGCCCATACTCTGTCGCCATCTCGCGGATGCGCGGCTTCGTGAGTTCGCCGAGGGGGAAGATGCTGCGGGCGAGGTGGTCCTGCGGCAAGCCCCACAGCGCGTAGCTCTGGTCTTTGTTCGTGTCGAGCCCGCGCGAGACGACGTGGCGGCCCGTCCCTCCGGGGCCGTCGTCGTGGCGGACGCGGGCGTAGTGGCCCGTCGCGATGAACGCGCAGCCGAGGTCGTCGGCGCGGCGGAGGAGGGCGGCCCACTTGATGTGGGTGTTGCAGAGCACGCACGGGTTCGGCGTGCGCCCGGCGAGGTACTCGCTCGTGAAGCGCTCGACGACCCAGTCCCCGAACTCCTCGCGGATGTCGACGATGAAGTGGGGGAAATCCATCTTCATCGCCACGCCGCGCGCGTCGTTCATCGACTCGAGGGTGCAGCAGCCGACCTCTTTCTGGCCGGGCTTGCGCGGGCCGCTCGTCGCGTAGTCCCACGTCTTCATCGTGATCCCGACGACGTCGTAGCCCTCGTCGCGCAGCAGGGCCGCCGTCACCGACGAGTCGACGCCGCCGCTCATCGCTACCAGTACGCGTCCGTGCTTGCTCATAGGGATAGTAGTTCGTGCACCGCGAGGCAAAAAAGGCCATCACCGGCCACGGCCTGCCGCGTTCCCTCTCTGCTGATTCTTGAAGCACGCGCCCTCAAGCTAGGCGCCTTCTTGGAGCACGCGCCGCCTTTTGCCGGAAAGTTCGCTTGTGGACGGACTAGCAATGGTGCGAACCTCGGGGGCTCCCACCATCGACCCGCTCCCCATGCCTCCTGCTCCTACCCGGCGAGAGATCGTCAACTCCCCGAACGCTCCCGCCGCGATTGGCCCGTATAGCCAAGCCATCCTCGCGGGCAACACGCTCTACTGCTCGGGCCAGATCGCATTCATCCCCGAGACGGGCGAGGTGCTGCGGGGCGACATCGAAGAGGAGACGGCGCAGACCCTGGAGAACCTCGGCGCCGTCCTCCACGCCGCCGGGATGACTTTCCGCAACGTGGTGACGTGCACCGTCTTCCTCACCGACATGAACGACTACGGGCAGGTGAACGAGGTCTACGCGCGGTACTTCAACGAGTCGCCGCCGGCGCGGGAGGCCATCGAGGTGTCGGCGCTCCCGCGCGGCGCGCGCGTCGAGATTTCCTGCATCGCGGTGCGGTAGGTCCGCGCAAACCGCGCTAGACGTTGACCTCCACGTTCACGTCGAAGGTGACGGTGAACTGGTAGTTGCCTGGGCCGGCGTCGGCGACGCGGAGCGTGAGGGTGCCGGTGAAGCTCGGCTGCTGCACGAACTCGGTGATGTCGGCGTCCGAGAGGTCGAGCGTGGCGCGGCGGAGCTGCGCGTTCGTCGTGAGGATCGAGAGCGACACGTCCGAGGCGCGGGCGACGACCTGCTCCGAGACGCCGGGAGCCGAGAGCGTCAGCGTGGCCTCTTCGATCATGATGGCGTTCTCCTCGCCACCGGGGAAGTCCATGTTGAGTTCGACGGTGCCGGAGCGGATCGTCGCCGAGGCCACGTCGGCTGGCGTGAAGCGCATGTCGTTGATGATGTTCTGCGAGGACTGCACCTTCCCCTCGCTGTAGACCTCGCCGTCTTCGAGCGTCCCGGCCGTGTAGACGAAGCTCGCGCGGTGGTTCGGCGGGGTCGGGAGCGGGAACGTGTCCCCCGTGTCATCGGCGGTATCACACCCGGAGAGCACGAGCGGGATGAAGAGGGCGAGGGGGAGCAAACGGCGGAGCATGGTCATGGCGGTGGTCGATTTGAGTGGAAAGCGGAGGGGCACGCAGCAAGCCGTGCCGAGCGGACTACGGGTAACACAACGGGGAGGTAGAGGAGCGGTGCATCACTTCACGTCGAGCACGACGTGGACGGGCAGCCCGTCCGGCAGTTGCTCGCGGCCGTTCAGAAACGCGAGTTCGATGAGGAACGCGAACCCGATGACTTCCGCGCCGACGCGCTCGACGAGCCGGGCTGCGGCCGAGGCCGTCCCGCCCGTGGCGATCACGTCGTCGTGGATCAGCACGCGGTCGTCGGGGCCGAGGGCGTCGGCGTGGATTTCGACGGCGTCGGTGCCGTACTCGAGCGCGTAGTCCTCGCGGAGCGTCGCCGCCGGGAGCTTGCCGGGCTTGCGGGCGAGCACGAACCCCGCTCCGAGCCAGTCCGCCATTGGCGTCCCGAAGAGGAACCCCCGCGACTCGACGCCGACGACTTTCGTGATCCCCATGTCGGCGTAGGGCGCGGCGAGGGCACGGACGGCCGAGCGCAGGAGCGCGGGGTCGGCGAGGATCGGGGAGATGTCTTTGAATTGGACGCCGGGCTCGGGGAAGTCCGGGACGGTGCGGAGGGCGCCGTAGAGCGCGGCGATGGGGTCGGTGGACATGCGTTCGGCAGGCAGACGGGAGGAGGGCGGGCGCGGGCGCCGGCCCCCTAAGCTACACCGGCCGCTTCGTCAATTCGAGGCGAAACGGAAGCCGCGCTCGTACTGCTCTTTGTAGTCGCGGATCGAGCGGAAGATGGCGCTCGCGAGCAGGTCCTGCCCCTCTGCGCTGCGGAGGAAGCGGGCCTCGCCCGGGTTCGTCACGAAGCCGAGCTCGATGAGGACGGCGGGCATCGAGGCGCGCCACAGCACGAGGAAGCCGGCCTGCTTGACGCCGCGCGACGGCCGGTCGGCCCGGTCGGCGAACTGGCCCTCGATCAGCGAGGCGAGCCGCTCGCTCTCACGCTGGTACGCCGTCGTGGCGAGCGTCTGCACGATCATCGCCGCGTCGTCGAACCCGGCGTAGAGGTCGGGGTCGCTCTCGAGGGCGACGACGCCGTTCTCGCGCTCCATCACGTCGTGCGCGCTGTCGCTCCGGTGGAGGCCGAGGAAGTACGTCTCCGACCCCTTCGCCGAGCTGCTGCCGGCGGCGTTCGCGTGGATCGACACGAAGAGCTTGCCGCACGACTCATTCGCGATCCGCCCGCGCTCGTGGAGCTCGATGAAGCGGTCGTCGTTACGGGTGTAGACGACACGGATGCCGAGGCGGTCCTCCACGTACTGCCCGACCTTCTTCGTCACGGCAAGCGTGATGTCTTTCTCACGGACGCCGTTCGAGGCCGCGCCGCCGTCGTGCCCGCCGTGCCCGGCGTCGAGCACGATGCAGTCGAGAGCCCAGTGCTCGTTGCTCGCGGCGTCGGCCTGCCCGGCGGCGACGGGACCGGCCGGGGGCCGCGTGTACGTCAGCCCGAGGAGGACGTCATCGGAGTCGCGGTCGGGGTAGGCCTTCGCCTCGACGGGCGTGTTCGGATCGATCTCGAACGTGATAATGATGCGGTCGTCGGTGGGACGGATGGTGTAGCGCCGGACCGGACCGCGCGCGTCGTCCCTTCGCACCGTCGTCGCGAGTCCAGTGTGGTAGAGCACGAGTCGCACCTCGGTCGGGCTCACCCGCTCGGGCTCGCTGTACGCGCCGATCTTGCCGGTGGTGTGGATGCGGACGACGTAGCCTTTGTTGTCCGAGCGTTCCGTGAACGAAATGCGCGCGACGTCGGAGCCTGCGTGCGCATCGAGCGGCAGCACGAACAAGAGGAGGAGGAGCGTGCGCCCGAGGGTGCGGGCGAGGAGAGGGAGAGACCGCTGCATGGCGGAGGCTGTCGTTAAAAAGTGGCGGGGCGCCGCACGCCGCGGCGTGTCCTCCCCGTCGAATCCCGTGCCGAACGGGGCAGTATCGGCAGCGGCTCGGCGCCGTGGCGTTGCCGCACGGGGTGGGAACGGCCCGTTTCCAGAACGGGGGCGGATTATATCCGAAAGCGCACGACGCCCCGACCGGCTACCGGTGCGCGACCCTCTCCTGACGCGCGGGTAGAATGGTACGGGGCCGAGCGATTTCGCTATGCGGGGCGCGCTCCTGATTCGGGGGACAGCGCCACCACACACTTAAAGTATAACGTTAAGTGGGGCGAGTTCCAAGCCTCCCCGTCCAGAGAAATGCAGAGGGGCAGCGCGAACGCCGCCCCTCCGGTGGAGCCGGGGCCGAGGAGGGCGTTTACCAGTCTAGCTCGTCGCCTTCGCCGAGGAGGTCGCGCTCGCGACGCTCGATGATCTCGCGGCGAGCCCGCTCGCGCTCGGCGAGCGCTTCGTTGCGCTCGGCGAGGTCACTCTGAAGGCGTTCTTCGCTCTGCTGAAGATGCTCGATCTGCTCGCGGCGGGCCTGCTGCTTGAGATCGAATGTCTGCTCCAGGGTGGCGCGCAGCTCGCGCGTGAGGCGCTCGCGCTCGGCCCCTTCGGCACGGCGGAGCTGACGCGCGAGGTCGCGGCTCTCGCGCTCTCCGTCAGCGATGCCGCGGCGCGTTTCGGGCTCGATGCCCCGACCGCCGAATCCGGGCCACGGCATCAGGCCCTCCTCGCCGAAGGCCATCCCCACGTCGCCGGGCACGCCACGGAAACGCAGCATCCGGTGTAGGGCCGAATCCACGTCTGCCTCGAAATCGAAGTCGTCGAACTCGACCATCGCGCCGTCGGGCTTCGTGCGGAAGGCGAAGGCGCGCGGCCCCTCACCGTCGCGCTCGAACCAGACGTTCGGGCCGTCGTCGTCGTGCTGCATCTCGAAACGGCGGTGCGGGCCAGCCTCGCCCTCACGTTCGACGAGGAGCGGGCCATCCTTAACGCGGACACGGAGCGGGGCGTCTTCGGCTACGGTGAACCGCTCGACGGTCCCGTCGGGCCGGGTGATGGTGACCTCAGTGCCGTCGCGCTCGACGGTGAGGTCTTGAGCCGTAGCGACCGGGGCGCCGAGCATGACGACGCCCACGAGCAACAGGGTAGAAATACGCATGACAGAAGAGGGTTTGGTGAGGGATACGGTCGGACGGGGCGTGTGCCCCGCTGCACCCTCCGTAGGCCCTGCCCGGCGAGAAAGCCTTACTGCCCCGTCAGTTCGCGCATGCGGTGCTGGATGATCTCGTCCCGCATCGCCTCGCGCTCCTGCAGCCGCTGGCGCAGCGCCTGCAGCACCTCCTCCACCTGCTGCGCTTCCTCCCGGCGGTTCTCCTGCTTCAGCTCGAACATCGCTTCGAGCTTCTCGCGGAGTTGCGAGCGGAGCGTTGCCTGATTCGGGACGTTCGGGTTCTGGCGGAGTGTGCGGGCGAGACGGAGCGCTTCGGCTTCCATCTCTCGCTCCCGAATGAGGCGCTCGTAGAGCGCGCGGTCCCGCTCGGAGAGCCCCTGCATGTAGGCCTGCTCGGCCTGCTTGGCGGCCGCTTCGTTCACCGGCTCGGGCCGGGCGAGGGCGAACGCCTGCCGGTCCATGTCCTCCTCCTTGAGCTCCACGAGGCGGTCGCCGTCGAGGGCGTAGAGCCGGCCGTTGAGCCCGATCGCAGGCGCGACCGGCCCGCTGTACTCGAACGACATGCTCATGCCGTCGATGTCGAGCCCCTGCGGGAGCGCACCTGCGGGGAGCGCCTCGCCGTCGTGGTAGACAGCGCCGTTGTGGATCTCTAGCCGGTGGACCTGCGCCTCGGCGGCGCGGCCGACGGCGAAACCGGCCGGGACCTGCGCTTGCACGGTGCCGGCGAGGAGCGCGAGCCCGGTGAAGAGGACGAAACGTGTCATGGTCGGTCGGAAACGTGGGGGAGGGATCAGCGCTGGACGCGCACCTGCATCCAGCCGGTCGCGGCGGGGGTGGAGTCGGGTGCAGCGCCGAGCGAGACGGGCGGCGTGTCCCACCCGAGCCCGGCCTGCGCAGCCTGCATCTCGCGGACGCGGAGGTAGAGCAACTGCAATTCCTCGTCACCATCGGTGAGTGGGAGCGTTTCCTCACTCGCGAGCACGAGCCCGTCGGCGTCCGCCGCCGCATCTGCGAACGAGAATGAGGGAACGGCAGATGGCGCGCTCGCGGGGGGCGCGGTGGCGGGTGCAGCGCGGCGGGCAGACGCGACCTGCACGTCGTCGCTCTCCACGCTCCGGTTCACGGCCGACGGCGGCGGGGCAGCCGAGGCCACGCGCTCCCTCGCCACGTCAGCGGCGGCAGATCCCGACAGCGCCTCGGTCGATGCACCGGCGGGTGCCTCGGCCACGAGCGGTGCCTCATCGGCGGCCGACACGTCGTCTGCGGTTGGCTCTTCGGCTGCGGTTGGCTCTTCGGCTGCGACCTGCTGCTCCGCTTCGAACCGGTCGGCGACGATCTCTTGCGGGGTGGCGGCGTCCTGATTCAGCCAGAGCCCACCGCCGAAGACGAGCACGACGGCGAACACCGCACTCAGCGCCGCGACGACCCGGCGGCGCGTCGGCCGTTCCGCCAGTCGGTCGGCGGCGCGTCCCGTAGTGGCGACGACGGGTGCGGGTCCGGCTGGCGCTGCTGCGGCTGCGACGACAGCGTCGATCACGGAGGCATCGGGCCGCTGGCGCGGGAGGGCGTCGAGGGCCGCTTTCACAGAGGCGAGCGCGGCGGCTTCCGCCTCGGCGCCTTCCGAAACGAGTGGCTCAGGCTTTTCGTCGTAGGCCGCGCGAATCGGACCGAGGGCGGCCGCTCGCGCCGCTTCCCCCGCCGCCGCGACGACGGCGTCGATCACCGACGCATCGGGACGCTGCGGTGGAAGGCGATCCAACGCCGCCTTCGTAGAGGCGAGGGCCTCCAGTTCGATCTCCGATTCGGTCGGAGCGTCGGGGGAATCCCCCTCCGTGCCAGGCACGCCGTAGAGGCGGCGGATGGCGTTCAACTCGTCGTGCATAGTATCGGTGGGATCAAAGGCTGAGCGGTGTGGTGCGGCCGGGGTGGCAGGAGTGCCGGGTTACTTGGCGGCGTTCGGGATGAGGGTCTTGCGGAGGTTGATCAGCGCGTAGCGCATCCGCCCGAGGGCGGTGTTGATGGAGACGTCCGTGATCTCGGCGATCTCGCGGAACGTGAGTTCGGATTCGTGGCGGAGCAGGACGACCTCGCGCTGTTCCGGCGGCAGCTTCTCGATAGCATCGCGGAGTTCCTCCACGCGTTCGGCCGTGTCGAGCAGGACGGTGGCGTCGGGCCCGTCATCGGGGAGCCGCTCAAAGAACGAGGTGCCCTCTTCGTCGCCCGAGTCCACGTCCTGCCACTTCTTGCGGCTGCGGAGGTGATCGAGAGCGGCGTTGCGGGCGATGCGCATCACCCAGCCCAGCCATCGGCCCTGCTTCTCGTACGAGCCCCGGCGCTTCTGCATCGCGGCGATCGCGCGGAGGAAGGTCTCTTGGAAGAGATCGCTCGCCACCTCGCGGTCGCGCACCATCCCCACCAGGTAGCCGAAGATCCGGTCCTGGTGGCGTTCGACGAGGAGGCGGAAGGCCCGCTCATCGCCGTGGTCGATGTAGGCTGCGACGAGGGCTTCGTCTGGCAGGTGCTCCATGCTGCTGGGCGGCGCGGCGCACGCTCGGGTAACGGCAGCCGCGCCGGGGTTATTGTGCGGAGGGAAGCGCGGCGGCGGCACCGCGCGGGGAGGGGTAAAATAGCCGCCGGCCCTATCTACGGGCGACCCATCAAAAATGATCTGCCGAGGGCGCCCCCGAGCAACGGGCCAGCCCACGGATAGTGTCGACGAGCCCCGAAGGTACTGCCGGCGGCTCATCCACCCGAAGCATTCGCCCCCGTGGGCGGTGCCTCTCGTTTCGGCCGTTCGCCGAGTCAGGACAGCACATTACGCTGGCAACAGAACGATAATGTGTACATCTGCGGAACACACCCGGGCCCTTGCCGTCACAGAACCTGCACTTCTTTGACATCGCACCTCCCTGAGACGCCTCGAAGTCTCCCAGTGCCCGAGCCAGGTTCTTCCCGCAGACCCTACTCGATCTAACCGCACTTCACATCTCCAGATGTTCAGGCGTCAAAGAGGGCCCCGCACTTCTGGGCCCGTACTCTGAAGAACGGAAGCCCGGCCGCTCCCCCAGCGGCCGGGCTTCTTTGTGTTTCGTCGCTCTGCTCGGAGGGGCTCCCGCTATTCGAGAACGGCTCCCAGCGCCTGCCCGAGCCGCTCGACGGGCGTGACCTTTAGCCCTTTCGGGAAGCTCGCCCCCTTCCGGTTCGCCTTCGGGATCAGGACCTGCTCGAAGCCGAGCTTCTTCACCTCCGCCACGCGCCCCTCGATCCGGCTCACGGCGCGCACCTCGCCGCCGAGCCCGACCTCGCCGATCACGACCGTGCCCGAGTCCGTCGGCACGTCGCGGAAGGACGACGCCACGGCGAGCGCCACGCCGAGGTCCACGGCGGGCTCTTCGAGCCGGACGCCGCCGGCGACGTTGAGGAACACGTCGTGCTGCGAGAGCCGCATGCCCTCGCGCTTTTCGAGCACGGCGAGGAGGACTTGCAGCCGCTTAGGGTCGAAGCCGGTCGCCGTGCGCTGCGGGGTGCCGTACGAGGTTGGGCTGACGAGAGCCTGGATCTCGACGAGGATCGGCCGCGTCCCCTCCATCGCGCAGACGATGGACGATCCGCTCTGACCGAACTGCCGCTCCGAGAGGAAGATCTCGCTCGGGTTCTCGACCTCGCGCAGCCCGTTCTCGCGCATCTCGAAGAGCCCGATCTCGCCCGACGCGCCGAACCTGTTTTTGACCGTGCGGAGGATGCGGTAGGCGTGGTGCCGGTCACCCTCGAAGTAGACGACGGTGTCGACCATGTGCTCGAGGACGCGCGGCCCGGCAATCGCGCCCGCCTTCGTGACGTGGCCGACGAGGAACGTCGCCGTCGCCATCTGCTTCGTGAGCGTGAGGAGCGCCGCCGTGGACTCGCGGACCTGGCTGACGGAGCCCGGCGCGCTCGTGAGGTCCGGCCGGTAGATCGTCTGGATCGAGTCGATGACCATCACGTCGGGGCCGATCTCTTGCGCGGCGGCGATGATCTCTTCGACGTTGGTCTCGGCGAGGAGGTAAAACTCGCCGGTGTCCACGCCGAGCCGCTGCGCGCGGAGCTTCACCTGCCGCGCCGACTCCTCCCCCGTGACGTAGAGCACGGTGTGGGCCGGGAGGAAGCGCCCGAGCTCCGTCATCAGCGTCGACTTCCCGATGCCGGGGTCGCCGGCGATGAGCGTGAGCGAGCCCATCATGATGCCGCCGCCCATCACGCGGTCAAACTCCTGGAGCCCGGTCACGAGCCGAGGCTGTTCGGCGACTTCGACATCGGTGAGCCGCTGCGCCTTGCCGCCGGTCGAAGCACGGCCAAAGGTCGGGACGATCTGCATCACGGGGGCCTTCACCGCCGAGCGCTCCGTCTCCTCGACGAACGAGTTCCACGCCTCGCACTCGGGGCACTTGCCCATCCAGCGGTGCGCGGTGTGGCCGCAGCCCTGGCAGGTGAATATGGTCTTAGGTTTAGCCATCCCAATCGGTTGAGCTGCGGCCCCTCGACGGTTGCCGGCTACAGGGTGTTCGTGGTAACGAGTATCTTCACGCAACGACGCGACGCGCTGCGGCGTACCGCGCAGCGCAGCGCTCAGTATACACTCGCCCCTGTGACACCCCATGGTCGCGTTCCTCAGGACCCGGACGGAAGACCTCTTCGTCGGCATCGGCCGGTTCGGACTGCTGCTGGGCAGCGCGTTCGGGCAGGTCCGCGATGTCCGGCTCTACTACCGGAACCTCATGGAGCAGTTCGTCCGCGTCGGGATCGACTCGCTCCCGATCGTCGCGCTCGCGTCGGCGTTCACGGGGGCGGTGACGGCGGTGCAGTCGATCTACCAACTCGAAGGCTCGTTCTACCTCCCGAAGACGGCCGTCGGCTCGTTCGTCACGACGAGCGTGATCCTCGAACTCGGTGCGCTCATCGCGGCGTTCATCCTCGCGGGGCGCGTCGGCGCGCGGATCGCGGCGGAGCTGGGGACGATGCGGGTGACGGAGCAGATCGACGCGCTCGAGGCGATGGGGCTGAACTCGGCGAGCTACCTCGTCCTCCCGCGCGTGGTGGCGGGCGTGCTGATGTTTCCGGTGATCTACGTCGTGGCGTGCACCGTGAGCATCCTGACGGGGATGGCCGTGGGCGAGATCAACGGGGCGATCCCGGTGCAGACGTTCATGGACGGCGCACGCTTGCTGTTCCGGCCGTACGACGTGTTCTTCGGCGTCGTGAAGTCGCTCGCCTTCGGGTTCGCGATCACGAGCGTGTCGTGCTTCTACGGCTACTTCACGAGCGGCGGTGCCGAGGGCGTCGGCCGCAGCACGACGCGCGCCACGGTGATGTCGTGCGTGTTCGTCCTCCTCGCCGACTACGTCCTCGCTGTCCTGATGCTTTAGAAGTTTGAGGTTGTGGGTTTGGGGTTCTCTCCTCCTGGCCCCGAATCCATGACCCCTAACCCCCAACCGATGTGATCCAGATCGAGAATCTGTCCAAGAGCTTCGGCGCGGTGCCCGTGCTGCGCGACGTGTCGCTGGAAATCCGCGAGGGCGAGACCTTCGCCGTGATCGGGCGGAGCGGTTCGGGCAAGAGCGTCCTCCTCAAGCACCTCATCGGCCTGCTCAAGCCCGACGCCGGGCGCGTCGTCGTCGACGGCGTGGACCCCAACGCGCTCTCGTACAACGAGCTGCGCCGGCTCCGCCGGAAGTTCGGCGTGCTCTTCCAGGGCGGCGCCCTCTTCGACTCGATGACGGCGCTCGAGAACGTCATCTTCCCGCTCAAGACGTTCGCCCGGCAGTCGAAGGCGGAGAACGTCGAGCGGGCGCGGTGGTGCCTCGACGTCGTCGGGCTGCCGGACGTGGGGCCGAAGAAGCCGAACGAGCTCTCGGGCGGGATGCAGAAGCGCGTTGCCCTCGCCCGCGCGATCGCGCTCGAACCGAAGTACATCCTCTACGACGAGCCCACGAGCGGGCTCGACCCCGAGACGTCGGAGACCATCAACCGCCTCATCACGCACCTCGCCGAGACGCTCGGCGCGACGAGCATCGTCATCACGCACGACATGCACTCCGTCCTCGCCATCGCCGACCGCGCCGGCTACCTCTACGAGGGCCGGATGCACTGGGTCGGGACGATGGAAGACCTGCACTGCTGCGCCGACGAGGCCACGCTCGCCTTCGTGCGAGCGAGCGAATACACCATCGGCTAACGGGCCGTTAGCTGCTGGCTCTTGGCCCTTTCGCCGGCAGCCGAAGCCCCACAACCACCACCAGCCAAAAGCCGACAGCCACAAGCCAACAGTCCTATGCGATTCGGAAATGAACTCAAAGTCGGCGTGGCGATCGTGCTGACGGCCCTCGTCATGTTCTTCGGCATCCGCTACCTCGCCGGACTCTCCGTCTTCGGCTCGGGCTACGAGCTCGTCGCCGTCTTCGACAACACGGACGGGCTGACGTCGGGCAACCCCGTCGATGTCAGCGGCGTGCAGATCGGGACGGTGAAGTCGGTGGCGCTGCTGCCGGGCGCTCGCGAGGCCGAAGTCGTCCTCTCGATCACGAGCGATACGGGCCTCCCGCGCGGCACCGTCGCCCGCGTCGGCGGGATCTCCGCCCTCGGGAACGTCGGCGTGACGCTCGACCCCGGCCCCCTCGGCGCGCCCCCGCTCACCGACGGCGACACGCTCCTCGTCAAGGCGTCGTCGGACCTCATCGGCCTCGTGCAGAACAATGCCGAGCGGCTCTTCGGCAGCGTCGACACGCTTGTCACGGGCGCGGCGGGGACATTCTCGACCGTCGATGACCTCCTCGCGAACCCGGACAGTGACCTCCGCGCGACCCTCGCCGAACTCCGCGGCGCGGCGACGGCGGCGAACCAGCTCCTCGCCTCGCAACGGACGCAGCTCGCGGCGACGGTCGCCAGCCTTCGGCAGACCTCGGAGAGCGTCGGCGCGCTGACGGCTGGCGTGAGCACGTTCGCCGAGGAGAACACGGACTCGCTCGCCGTCACGATCTCCCGGCTCAACCGCGTGCTCGCGAATGTGGACGAGAGCCTCGAAGACTTCGCCTCGACGAGTGCCGAGCTCGACCTCGTCCTCGCCAAGCTCAACAGCGGCCAGGGCACGCTCGGGCTGATGCTGAACGACCCGGCGCTCTATTACAACCTCGATGCCGCGGTGACGAACCTGAACCAGCTCGTCCTCGATTTCCAGGCCGACCCGAAACGCTACCTCAAAGACCTGAAGCTGGTCGACGTGTTTTAGCTCGTCACAAGCCCACCTCCACACTGTCATTGCGAGGAGCGCAGCGACGTGGCAATCTCCCCGCAGAAGCAGGCCGAAGGAGATTGCTTCGCTGCGCTCGCAATAACAAGTTGCTTTGGATTAGGCACCCTCCGCAGCGACAACTCGCACACTCATGGACCTCCTCCGCACGCCCGCCGCACGCTTCGACGACCTGCCGGATTATCCCTTCGCTCCGCACTGGGCCGAAGTGGATGGGATGCGGGTGCACTACGTGGACGAGGGCGAGGGCAAGCCCGTGCTGCTCCTCCACGGCGAGCCGACGTGGTCCTACCTCTACCGCACGATGATCCCGGTGCTGACGGACGCCGGGCTCCGCGCCGTCGCGCCGGACCTGCCCGGCTTTGGGAAGTCAGACAAGCCAGCGCGCATTGAGGACTATTCGTACGCCCGGCTCGTCGGGTGGATGGCGGAGTGGATGGACGCCGTCGACCTGCCGCCCGTGACGCTCGTCTGCCAGGACTGGGGCTCGCTCATCGGGCTCCGCCTCGTCGCCGAGCGCCCGGACCGCTTCGCCCGCGTCGTCGTCGCGAACGGGTTTTTGCCGACGGGCGGCGAGCAGATCCCGCCGGTGTTCAAGCTGTGGCAGGCGTTCGCCATCTACAGCCCGTGGTTCCCGACGGGATGGATCGTGCAGGCCGGCTGCCGCCGCTGGCTCGACCCCGCCGTCCGCGCCGCCTACGACGCGCCGTTCCCCGACCGCTCGTACGAGGCCGGCGCCCGCACCCTCCCCCGCCTCGTCCCCACCGCGCCCGATGACCCCGCCACGGCCGACAACCTCCGCGCGTGGGAGGCGCTGGAGCGGTTCGACAAGCCGTTCCTCACCGCCTTCGCGACGGGCGACCCGATCTTCCGCGGCACCGACCGCATCCTCCAACGCCGCATCCCCGGTGCCGCCGGACAGCCGCACACGCACATCCACGGCGCCGGCCACTTCGTTCAAGAGGACAAAGGCCCCGAACTCGCCCGCGTCGTCGCGGACTTCGTCCGGTCGTGAGTTGGAGGTTATAGGTTGTGGGTTTTGTGTTCCCTTTCCTTCGCACCGCGCTTACCCCAAACCCATGGCCTCGAACCCCCAACCGACTTACGACGACGCCCTCGCCCTTTTCCACACGTGGACGGAGACCGACAGCCTCCGCCGCCACGCCTACGCCGTCGAGGCCGCGATGGCCGAATACGCCGAGCGCTTCGGGGCAGACGTCGAGCGGTGGCGGATCGCGGGGCTGCTGCACGACATGGACTATGAGAAGCACCCCTCGCCGGAGGAGCATCCGTTCGTCGGCGTAAAAGAACTGGAAGCGCGGGGCTATGACGACGAGATCCGCACGGCGATCCTCGGCCACGCGCAATACTCCGGCGTACCGCGCGAGAGCCCGATGGCGAAGACGCTCTTCGCCGTCGACGAGCTCGCCGGGTTCATCACCGCCGTCGGCTACGTCCGCCCGACGGGGCTCGACGGGCTGACGCCGAAGTCGGTGAAGAAGAAGCTGAAGGACAAAGGCTTCGCCGCCGCCGTCAGCCGCGACGACATCGCACAAGGTGTGGAGGAACTAGGCGTTGGCCTCGACGAGCACATCGCGACGGTGATTTCTGGGATGCAGCGGGAAGCCAAACGGCTCGGGTTCGCGTAAGAGCCCCCATGCCTCCTCCCGACGACGTACCCAAGAAGCAGCGCCGCCTCACGCCCGTCCCCGGCGTGATCGACCCCGCTGACCTCGATTTCGACGAAGTCGACGCGCCGGGCGAGGCCGAGAAGCCCGCTGCCGCATCGCCCCCCACCGTTACGAAGCCGGAGAGTGCGAGCGCCTCGGCGAGCGAAGGCGTAGCCCCCGACGACGCGACACCTGACGATGCGGCCTCCGGCACCGACACAGTCTCCGCCGACACGCCGGGCGACGGCCGCGCCCACACGATTCCCGAGGCAAAAGCCGTCACGAAACGGCGCGCGCACGACCTCGGGCTCCTCCTCGCGCGCTACGTCCGCCGCCACCTCCCGGTGCGCGCGCCGGCCGCCCCGCACGTCGTCCCCGAGCCTCCGAAACTGAAAGGGCGACTCGCGCAGATCCTGCCGATCATGCAGACGATCCCGTGGCTGCTCGGGGTCGTCTTCGCCGTGTCGTTCGTGTGGGACTTCCCCGGCGCGAGCGTCGACCTCTTTGGCCGCGCGCTCCCCATCGAGGGCTTGCTCCGCATCCTCTCCGTCAGCGGGCTCATCGGGTTCGCGACGAACTGGCTGGCGATCACGATGCTGTTCCAGCCGCGTGAGAAGCGGCCCATCGTGCCGCAGGGGCTGATCCCGGCGCAGCGCGAGCGCGTCATCTTCCGGCTCGCGCAGGCGATCTCGCAGGAGTTGATCAACGAGGAGATCATCAAGCAGAAAATCGAGGAGAGCGGGGCGATCCGGAAGTACCGCGAGCAGGCCGTCGGCGTGCTGAAGTCGGTCGTCGAAGACCCGGAGTTTCGGGGCGAGTTGAAGGCGCTCACGACGGTCTACGTCGAGAGCGTGCTGGGCTCGGAGGAGATGCGCGACAAGCTGACGAAGCTCGCCATGGAGAAGATCGAGTCGTACGCCGGGCAGGGGCTCGGCGGCTTCGCGCTCAAGGCCTACCGCGCCGTCAACGAGGACGCCTTCCAGCGCAGCATCGCCCGCGCCGTCCGCGAGATCCCCGGCGCGCTCGACCCCGTCCTCGACCGGCTCGACGTGATGCTCGACCTGGTGCCGGAGAAGGTGGAGGCGCGGAGCGAGCAGATCGAGACGTTCGCCACCAAAACCGTCCTCGGCTTCGTCGAACGACTCGACGTGTACAGCATGATCGTCGAGAACGCGCGCGGCTTCGACGAGGCGCAGCTCGAGAATCTCCTCAAGAAGACATCGAACGAGCAGCTCAACTACATCAAGTACCTCGGGGGCATCCTCGGCGTCATCGGCGGCTTCGTGATCTGGGAGCCCGTCCTCGCCCTCGTCGTCCTCACCGCGTTCACCCTCGGCCTGTGGGGGCTAGACGAAGCGCTCTACCGCCTCCGGCGCTCCGACGCGCCGGCCTGATCGCTACCGCCCGGCCGCCGTGCGCGCGAGCGTGGAGAGCAAGCCGTTGATCGCGTCGAGCCGGTCACGCTGCCCGTCGAGCCCGTGGCGCTGGGCAAGGTAGTGCGGGCTGTTGTACGCGACGACGGCGCGGCCGTCCGCCCCTTCGTAGACCAGCATCTTCTGCGGGAGGTCGATGGCGAGCGTGGGCGCGGCCTGCATCAGCGGCGTGCCGGCGTTCGGGTTGCCGAAGACGAGCACGCGCGTCGGGCGGAGGCTCAGCCCCGCACGCTCGGCGTTCGCCGCATGGTCGAACTCGGCGAAGAGCGTGAGGTCGGGGTTCGAGCCGACGGCTTGCCGGAGCCGGGCGAACGTCGTCTCCACGTCCGCGTCGCTCTCGACCGTGATGAGGCTCATCGTGAGGAAGTCCACCTCGACGGGCTGGGTGCCGGCGCAGCCGACGAGCGTGACGATGAAGAGGGCGAGCGCGAGGGGCGTGAGGCGGTTCATAGCAGCAGGAAGATGGGAGAAGGGAACGGCTCCCATACGCTCGACCGAACCGGAGGATCTGCCTGCACCTAGCTTGGCTCCGCTACACCTCAGCCGCTTCGCGGCTCGGGCGCGGCAGGTTCGCGGCGACCTTCTTCGGCAGCCGCGCCGGCTTCACCGCCCGCGCGACGGCCACCTGCACCTCGGGCTCGTCCTCGCGGAAGTTGAGCAGCACCTCGAGCACGCCGTCCAGCTCGCTCTGCTCCATCAGCAGCATCCGCAGCTTGCTCGCGTTGCGGAGGCCCTTGAAGTAGCCGCCGTACATCCGCCGCATCTCCAGTACGCCCTTCCGCTCCTCCAGCCACTCGCACTTAAGCTGCAGGTGCTCGGCGACGACCCCGACACGCTCGTCCCAACTCGGCGGGTCGGGCACCTCGCCGGTGTCGAGGAAGGCACGGGCGTCGCGGAAGACCCACGGGTTGCCGATGGCGCCGCGCCCGATCATCACGCCGTCCACGCCGGTCTCGTCGAACATCGCCTTGATGCGGTGCGGGTCGTAGGCGTCGCCGTTGCCGAAGAACGGGATGTCGCGGACGCCCTCTTCTTTGATCCGGCGGAGCCACTCCCAGCGCGCCTCGCCCTTGTACATCTGCGAGCGCGTGCGGGCGTGGACGGCGAGCGCGGCGACGCCCGTCTCTTCGAGCATCCGCGCCACGTCGAGGATCTGGATCGAGTGGTCGTCCCAGCCCAGCCGGGTTTTGACGGTGACCGGCCGCGTGGCCTCTTCGATCACGGCGGCGGTGATGGCCTGCATCTTCGGCAGATTGCGCAGGATGCCCGCGCCGCCGTCCTTACAGACGACCTTCTTGACCGGGCACCCGAAGTTGATGTCAATAATGTCCGGCCCGGCCGCATCGACAATGCGCGTCGCCTCGCGGACCTGGTCGATCTCGCCGCCGAAGATCTGGATGCCGAGCGGGCGCTCCTGCTCGTAGAAATCGAGCTTGCGGACGCTGCCCTCGGCGCCATAGGTCAGGCCGCCGGACGAGATGAACTCGGTGTAGAGGAGGTCCGCGCCGTACCGCTTGCAGAGGATGCGGAACGGCGGGTCGCTCACGTCCTCCATCGGGGCGAGGAGGAGCGGACGGTCGGGAAGCTGGATGGGGCCGATGTTCATCGAGAGGCGCGGCGGGCGGAAGCGGGCTGTACCGAACGGATCACGGTTATCCCGCCCTCCTGTTCCGCCTCCGTTGTAACCTCACGGAGGGCGCATCGTACGACAGAGCGACTTTTCACCCTCCGCGCCGCCCAATGATCACCGCTCTCGCCCTCGTCTCGCTCGTCACGACTGTGCTGCTCACGGCTCTCGCCGTGCTCAACGGCATCCTCGCCCTGCTCGCCACGATCTCCGTGTGGAAGGCGTACCTCGTGCTCGGGACGAAGGTGCTGCTGACGGTGCTCATTTGCATCCCCGTCGTCGGGATCCTGATCTACCTGTTCTGGGGCCAGCGCAAGGTGCGCGAAGCCCACTGACCCTCACCCACAGACCTCCCCTCGCCATGCCCCTGATCCGACGCTTCCAGACGGCCGCTCCTCTCGCTGTGCTCAGCCTCCTCGCGCTCCTGCTCGCCGGCTGCGCCGGAGGCAACCTCATTGAGCTGATCGGGCGACCGTGGGCGTGGGGACCGTGTACCCTCATCATCGTCATCCTCGACATCGTCGCGCTCGTCGGGCTGTGGCAGAGCGGGCGGAGCACGGGCGACAAAGTGCTGTGGACGCTGCTGATCGTCTTCTTCCCCGTCGGCGGGCTGATCCTCTACTACCTCTTCGCCTGAGCCCGATGCCGCGAGGCTCCCGGCCGGCTGACGTTATCGTCGGCCGGCTTTTTTTATGGGACCGTCACCGTTCACACCCACTGCCGCCCGACCCACAGCCCGAGCCCCGCGAAGACGAGGCCCGCCACGACGCTGAGCCCCACGTTCACGAGCGCCCACCCCGGCCGGCCGCTCTCCCACAGGGCGAGCGTGTCGAGGCTGAACGTGGAGAACGTGGTGAACGAGCCGAGGAAGCCGATGACGAGCGCGACCCGGAGGCCCTCCATCCCCCCCGTTCTCGTTATCACGAGTGGAACGACGAACCCGATCAGGAACGACCCCAGCAGATTCACCACCCACGTCCCGACGGGCAACCCGCCCCCCCAGAACCGTACGGCAGCAAGACCGACGCCATACCGAGCTGTCGCGCCGAGCGCGCCCCCTACCGCAACGAGAAACAGGTGAGAGAGCACGGGGGTTACGTGAGTTACAGAGATGTAATGCCGCGCACACGGCGGCGCGCCTATTATACAGAGCCGACGCCGAACCGAGATACCCGATCTCCATTGCACACGATCTATGAAAGTTGTCGCCCCACTCGGCCTGGCTCTATTCGCTCTGCTCGTCGGATTACTGAGCGTCCGTCTCGCTTTGCCTACCCCTACGATTGAGACTCCCTTAGCGGCGATCGCACCGGCCGCGTCCATCGCACTCCCAGCTGCCGCACCCGTCGCCGTCGTAGAGCTGTTCACCTCGGAGGGCTGTTCCTCCTGCCCGCCGGCGGACCGCCTGCTGCTCGACTTCGCCGAGCGCTCGGACGACCGCCTCTACCCGCTCGCCTTCCACGTGGACTACTGGAACCGGCTCGGGTGGACTGACCCGTTCAGCGACGAGGCGTACTCGCAACGTCAGCGGGCGTACGCTCGGGTCATCGGGTCCGGCCGTGTGTACACGCCGCAAATGATCGTCAACGGGCGCACCGAGTTCGTGGGGTCGCGCCGAGCACAGGCGGAGCAGGCGCTCCAACGCGCGCTAGAGCGCCCGGCCCGCACCACTATTGACCTGACCGGCTCACTGGAAGGCCGAACAGTCGAGATCGCCTATGCAGTCAAGGGCGCGCCGGAGGGAACGGTGCTGAACCTCGCCCTCGTGCAACAGCGGGCCGAGCAAGACGTGCCACGCGGAGAGAACGCGGGCCGCACGCTCTACCATGCGAACGTGGTCCGAGCCTTCGAAACGGTATCCGACGGAGCGGGCGTGCAGCGACTCGCACTACCGCGCGGGCTGCGGGCCGAGGACGCCGCCGTCATCGGCTACGCCCAACTCCCGGCGACGATGGAGATCGTCGGCGCCGCCCGCGTGCAGCTAGTCGGCGACTGATTCTGCGGAGGCTTCGGCGGGGTGCGCCTGGAGGTACTCGCTCCCCCGGCCTTTTACGTTCTCGTCCCACCGTTGCATCCAGTCCGCGCCCTCATCGGCGAGGAGGTCCCAGTCTACCCCGAGCGGGCGGATGTCGACACGCATCCACTCGGGCAGCGCGTCCGGGGCGATGTCCGTGCGGACGGGGATCCGGTGGAACTGCTCGGCCTGCTCGACGAGCGCCTCGCGCGAGGTGACGAACTCGTAGAACTGCTTCGCCCGCTCCGGATTCGGCGCTCCCTTGACGAGTGCAATCGCATCGACGAGCACGGGCGTGCCCTCGGCGGGGATGACCCACGAGAACGGATAGCCGAGGTCGTGGCTCTGGAGGTAGGCGTCGGGGAGGTTCCAGAGGGTGATGTCGCCCTCACCGCGCGCGAGCGAGAGGTAGAGCTGCGTCGGGTTGGCGGCGTACGTCTTCGTGTTCTCGTCGAGCCGGGCGAGCCAGCGGAACCCCTCCTCCACGCTCGACTGCCGCTGGATCATCGCACCGAAGATGGTCCGCATCGTCCCCGAGCCGAGCGGGGAGCGCACGAGCACGCGGTCGGCGAATCGCGGGTCGAGGAGATCGTCCCACCGCTGCGGCACATCCGTCGAGTCCACGGCGTCGTGGTTGTACATGATCACCTCGGGCGTGCGGTACGTGCCGTACCACCGGTGCTGCGAGTCCCTCGCCTCGGCGGGCACGGCGTCGGCCCACGTAGGCATGTAAGGTTCGAGCAGGCCCTGCTTCGCTGCCTTCGCGAACATCGTCTGCGGCGCGCCCCACCAGAGGCTAGCCTGCGGATTCGTCACCTCCGTCCGCACCCGGTCGTAGGCCTCCTGGCTGCCCATGTCGAGCCACTGCACGTCCACCTCGGGATGCTCGCGCTCGAACGCGTCCTCGTACGCTCCGAGGAGTTCTTTGCCGTGCGGCGAATAGATGACGAGGGTCTCCCGGTCGTCGCCGCAGCCGGCGAGAGAGAGCAGCAGGGCGAGCAGAACGAGCGGACGGGCCATCGGCGGGGCAGTGGGTGAGGGCGCAAGATAGGCGGCCGACCCTGATTCGTGGTGCCCGGCCGCGCGCGAGCGGTCTAGCACGAAGCGCCGCCCCCCGCCGTTCCCCACAGCACGGCCGCCCGAGCGCGACGGGCGCACTCGGGCGGAGGAAAGGATGCTGCTGCCCTCAGCGTTCAGCGACCGACCGAGGCCAGCACGACCTCGCGGGCGAACACCTGCACATTCCCGAGGCGCAGCAGCCGCGACAGCACGCCGGGCCGAGCCGCCGGCCCCGCTCGCGCTACCGTCCGGCGGCCGACGCGGACAAGCACGTCGAGTCCGGTGACCGCGATGACGCCGCTTGCGGTGCGGATCGTCGCGCGACGGCCTGGACCTGTGGGGAATGGCAGCGTCCTCAACACGGAGATCGCCTTCCGCACGCTTCGAAACGTGGCGACGAGTTCGTCCCCTTCCGAGTGGACGGAGATGGGCTCGCCATCGACCGACAGCGAGAGGTCGGCGTCGATGTCGAGTCGGGACGCGGGGCTATCCATTAGCGGTGTCGCGCGTCCGGACGCGGATCGTCCCGTTCATCTTCCAGTGCGCGTGCTCGTCACTCCGGGTCCCGCTCGGGACGTACAGGTCGAAGTTGTCGAACTCGTACGTGATCTCGGCGCCCCGGCCGGTCAGCTTGTCGTAGAGGCCGATGGCGAGGTCGGGCCACGTCTGCGTCGCTTTGGTGGATTGCGCGTTGGTTTCCATGAGCGGTCTCGTATGATGGGAAGAGTAGAGAGAGGGGTTCGCCGCGCGGCGAGCGAGGGGTATGAATCGAGCCCGCTCCTCACAAGTTCCAATATTTACTGAAAGTGACAGAACCCCATGCTCGCTAATCCGTGGCATCCTCCCCGCCCTCCAACACCGCCCGCCATGTCCCAGCGCATCCTCCTCACCGGCGCCACCGGCTACCTCGGCGGCCGCCTCGCGCCTCGCCTGCTCGACCGCGGCTACCGCGTACGCTGCCTCGTCCGCGACCCCGACCGGCTCCACGGCTACGACTGGGAAGACCGCGTCGACATCGTGCAGGGCAACGTGCTGCAACCGGACACCCTCCCGCCCGCGATGGAGGGCGTCGACACGGCGTACTACCTCATCCACTCGATGGCGGCGGGGCCGGGCTTCGCCGAGCGCGACCGCCGAGCGGCGGCGAACTTCGGGCGCGCTGCGCGCGAGGCCGGCGTCCGCCGCGTGATCTACCTCGGCGGCATCGACCCCGGCGTCGATGAGACGTCCGACCACCTCCAGAGCCGGATCGAGACGGGCGAGATCCTGCGCGAGACCGGGCCTCCGCTGACGGAGTTCCGCGCGGCCGTGATCGTCGGCTCGGGCAGCGCGTCGTTCGAACTGATCCGCCACCTCACCGAGCGGCTGCCGGTGATGATCACGCCGAAGTGGGTCCGCACGCGCTCGCAGCCCATCGCCATCCGCGACGTGCTCTGCTACCTCATGGACGGCCTCAAAATTCCCGAGACCGAGGGCCGCGTCATCGAGATCGGCGGGCCCGAAATCCTGACCTACGAAGACATGTTTCGGACCTACGCCGACGTGCGCGGGCTGAAGCGCTGGGTCGTCGACGTGCCCTTCCTGACGCCGAACCTGTCCTCGCTGTGGGCCGGCCTCGTCACACCGATCTCGCCGTCGCTCGCGCGCCCGCTCATCAAAGGCCTCGGGAGCGAAGTCCTCGTGACCGACCCCAGCGGGATGGCCCTCTTCGACGTCGATCCGATCACGTACGAAGCCGCCGTCCGCCTCGCCCTCGAACGGTTCCGCCGGGACGAGGTCGAGACGTCGTGGTCGAGCGCGCTCTCGTCGAGCCAGGGCGACAAGGTGGCGTCGGAGATGACGAGCGAGGAGGGGATGATCTCCGACCGCCGCCGCCTCGTCGTCGACGCCTCGCCCGAGTCGGTGTTCTCCGTCATCAAAGCGATCGGCGGGGCGAGCGGCTGGCTCTACGCGAATCCGCTCTGGCACATCCGCGGCGTGCTCGATCAGTTCGTCGGGGGCCCCGGCCTCCGGCGCGGGCGGCGGAACCAGTCTACGGTCCGCGTCGGCGAGGCGATCGACTTCTGGCGCGTGGAGGAACTGGAGGAGAACCGGCTGCTCCGGCTGAGGGCCGAGATGAAGGTGCCGGGCCGGGCGTGGCTCCAGTTCGAAGTCGAGCCCGAGGAGGGGAGCGCCGCCCCGCGCTCACGCATCACGCAGACGGCGTTCTACGAGCCGAAGGGGCTGTGGGGCGTTGTGTATTGGTACTCCCTCGTCCCCTTCCACCCCTCCATCTTCAAGGGGATGATCACGGAATTGGGCCGCCGCGCGGAAAAGCGCGAGGCCGAAACCCGGCAGGCCTCGCTCGACGTGGCTGCCTCGTAGCGACCCGGACGCTACGCCTCGCCTTCGACCGCGCCGAACGCCCGCGGCGGCTTCAGCCGCTCGATGGCCTCCACCTCGCGGAGCGCCTCGTCGAGCGCCATCTCCTCCAGCACCTCGGCGACGACCTCCTTCAGCCACTCGCGCTGCTCGTGCAGCGTCTCGGCGATCGCCTCCTTCAGGACCTTCTTGAGCATCTCGTTCTTGGTAGCGGGCTGATCCATCGGACCGGGGATTCGTGGGGGGCAAGCAGGACCGGAAGCTACGGAATGCCGGGCAGAGAAACAGCGCAGTCCTCGGTACCCCACGCCGTAGGTGGAGGAACCCGGTATTCCACCTCGCGTTTTCGCGCCTGCCACTCCTTTCTGAGCCGGTGCACTGCTCCTGCCCGCCTCGTTGCTGTCGCCGTTCCTCGGGAGGGGCTGTGCACTCGTGCCGTACGGCCTGGCATAGCCCGGTCATCGTCTAGCCACGCTCTCGCCTCATGTCGCAACTCTCTACCGTCCCTTCGATCGCCGGCGGGACCGACGGGGCCGTGGCGGAGGCCCCGCTGCCGGACCTCTCGGCGGCGGAGCGGGGCCGGTACGCGCGCCACCTCATCCTGCCGGAAGTGGGACCGGAGGGGCAGCGCAAGCTGAAAGCCGCGTCCGTGCTCCTCGTCGGAGCCGGCGGGCTCGGGTCGCCGCTCGCTCTCTACCTTGCCGCCGCCGGCGTCGGCCGCATCGGGCTCGTCGACTTCGACGTGGTCGACGCGTCGAACCTCCAGCGGCAAGTCCTCCACGGGACGAAGGACATCGGGCGGCCCAAGCTGGAGTCCGCGCGCGACCGCATCCACGACGTGAACCCCCACGTCCAGGTCGACCTCCACCCCGTCCGGCTCACGAGCGAGAACGCCCTCGGCGTCGTCGAGCAATACGACGTCGTCGCCGACGGGACCGACAACTTCCCGACGCGCTACCTCGTCAACGACGCCTGCATCCTCACGGGCACGCCGAACGTGTACGGCTCGATCTTCCGGTTCGAGGGGCAGGTCTCCGTGTTCTGCACCGACGCGGGGCCGAGCTACCGCTGCCTCTACGAGGAGCCGCCGCCGCCGGGCCTCGTGCCGTCGTGCGCCGAGGGCGGCGTGCTCGGCGTGCTCCCCGGCCTCGTCGGGACGATCCAGGCGACGGAGACGATCAAGCTCCTCCTCGGCATCGGCGAGCCGCTCATCGGACGGCTCCTCCTCATCGACACGCTCGCGATGGACTTCCGCACGCTCCGCGTCCGCCGCAACCCGGACTGGCCCGTCGGTGCCCCGCACCCGACCGTCACGGAGCTGGTGGACTACGAGGCCTTCTGCGGCCTCCCCTCCCTCACCTCCAACGGCAGCGCCTCTGCGAACCCGCCCGCCGTCCCCGAGATCACCGTCAGAGAACTCAAAGCGCAGCTCGACCGCGGCGAGCGCCCCTTCCTCCTCGACGTCCGCAAGCCGAACGAGTACGAGATCGCGAACCTCGGAGGCACGCTCATCCCCGTCGACGAGTTGGAGGACCGGATCGGCGAACTCGAAGCGCACCGCGATGAGGACTTCGTCGTCCACTGCCGCTCGGGCGCGCGCTCGGCGAAGGCGGTGCTGATCCTCCGAGCGCACGGGTTCACCGGCCCCGTCAACCTCAAAGGCGGCGTCCTCGCCTGGAGCGACGAGATCGATCCTTCGATGCCGAAGTACTAGCCGAGCGGGCTCACCCCACGACCTGCAGCCGAGCGAACTTCAGCTTGAGTTTTTTCTGCCCGACGGCTTTGAAAAACACCGTCGCCGCCGCGCGGTCGCCGCGGCCTTCGACGGCGAGCACTTTGCCCTCGCCGAAGGTCTGGTGGAAGACGCGGACGCCGGGGACGATTTCGGCCTCGCCCTCGTCGTAGACGATCCGCCGGCCCTCGGTGGGCTCCGGCGCGGGGCGCGGGCGCTGCTTCTGAGGGGCGTCGCGGAGGTTCTGCCGGTAGTAGTGCGGGTCCATGTCCTCGAACGAGCCCGTGCCGCCGCGCCCGACGGAGAACCGGTCCTTTTTGCCTGTGAACGCCCGGCCCGTCTCGGTGCGAATGACATCCTCGGCATCGACCTCGTCGAGGAAGCGGCTGCGGATGTTCGACTGCTGCTCGCCGAAGCGGTAGCGGCTGCGCGCGTGCGAGAGGAAGAGCAACTCCTCGGCCCGCGTGACGCCGACGTAGAACAACCGCCGCTCCTCCTCCAGTTCCTTCGGGTCCTGCGCCGCGACGGCGAGCGGGAAGAGCCCCTCCTCCATCCCCGTCACGAAGACGACCTTGAACTCCAGCCCCTTCGAGCCGTGGAGCGTCATCAGCGTCACGCGGTTGGGGTCCCCCTCGTCGGCGTCGGCGTCGGTGACGAGCGAGACTTGCTGGAGGAACTCGGAGAGCGTCGGCGTGTGCTCGGCGCTGCCGTGGGCGCCGGTGAACTCGGCGACGGCGGAGATCAGCTCCTGCACGTTCTCCCACCGCGCGAGCGCCTCGATCGTGTTCTCCTCGCGGAGGTTCGCGAGGAGGCCGCTCTCGGCCAGCAACTCGCGCGCGATCTCGTCGGCGGCACCCGTGTTCGCCTTCGCGGCGTAGCGACCGACGAGGAAGGTGAAGCCCTGGATCGCGTTCGCCGCCCGGCCGCCGACGCCCGCGTCCTCGGCCCGCTCGAGCGCCTGCCAGAGTGTGAGCCCTTCCTCGCGGGCGAATTCCTCGACGCGCTCCATCGTCTTCGCGCCGATCCCGCGCGTCGGGTAGTTGATGACGCGGCGGACCGACGCCTGATCGTTCGGGTTGACGACGAGGCGGAGGTACGCAATCGCGTCTTTGATCTCCTTCCGGGCGTAGAACGAGAGCCCACCGACGATGCGGTACGGAATCCCACCGCGCCGCAGCGAGTCCTCGATCGAGCGGCTCTGCGCGTTCGTCCGGTAGAGGATCGCCACCTGCCGGTACGGTACGCCGTGGCGGACGTGGAGGTCGCGGATGCGGCGCTCGACCTTCTGCGCTTCATCCTTCTCCGAGAGCGCCTCCATCAAGACGACGTGCTCGCCCTCGGCGTTCTCGGTCCACAGGTTCTTGTCGAGCTGGTCCGCGTTCCGCTTGATGATGGAGTCGGCGAGGCGCAGGATTTTCGCGGTGGAGCGGTAGTTCTGCTCCAGCCGGATCGTCGTCGCGCCGGGGTAGTCCTTCTGGAACGAGAGGATGTTCTGGATGTCGGCCCCGCGGAAGGCGTAGATGCTCTGCGCATCGTCGCCGACGACGCAGAGGTTTTTGTGCGCCGCGGCGAGCATCTTCGCGAGGCTGTACTGCGCGTGGTTCGTGTCCTGGTACTCGTCGATGTGGAGGTACTTCCAGCGCTTCTGGTACTCGGCGAGCACGTCGGGGTGGCGCTGGAACAGCTCAATGGGCTTGATGAGGAGGTCGTCGAAGTCGAGCGCGTTCGCGCGGCGGAGGGCGTCGTTGTACGGGCCGTAGACCTTCGCGGCGGCCTCCTCGAACGGGTCGGCGGCGAGGCGCTGGTACTCCTCGGGGCTGACGAGCTGGTTCTTCGCCCCGCTGATTCGGTGGCGGACGGAGCGCGGCGTGTAGCGCTTCGCGTCGATGCCGTAACGGAGCATCTGGGCCTTGATGATGTTCTCGGAGTCCGTCGGGTCGTAGATCGAGAAGTCGCGCGTGTAGCCGAGCTTGTCGGCCTCGCGGCGGAGGATGCGGGCGAAGACGGAGTGGAACGTCCCCATCCAGATCCCCTTCGCCCCCTCCTCCCCGACGAGCCGGAGCACGCGGTCGCGCATCTCGCGCGCGGCCTTGTTGGTGAACGTGAGCGCGAGGATCTGGCTCGGCCACGCCCGCTTCGCCGCGAGGAGGTACGCGATCCGGTGCGTCAGCGTCCGCGTCTTGCCCGAGCCCGGCCCGGCGACGATCATCACTGGCCCCTCGGTCGTGGAGGCGGCCTCGCGCTGGACCGGGTTCAGCCCGTCGAGGATCGCGGCGGCGTCCGTCTCGGGCGACGGCGGCGTAGCAGTGGCGTCGGGCGGGGCGTCGAAGAGCTTGTAGGTGCGCATAATTGGCGATGGCGTAGAGACGCGACAGGTCGCGCCGCTACGGGTTGACAGGACGCTCACCGATGATAGCGGCGGACACAGCGACGGGCAAGGCGCGGCCCCGATTTCCCCCGCCCTCAACAACCGCCGCGCCTGTTTGGTCGCACGCTCTGTTTGTTTATGTTGTGCCTACCCTTCCTTCTGCACCCACCGAGAGGACGCCATGTCTGCCCTTGTCTCCAGCATCCTCACCCGAAAAGGCGACTGGGTCATCACGACCGACCCCAAAGTCACCGTCTTCGATACCATCACACGGATGGTCGAGCACAACGTCGGCGCGATCTGCGTGACGCAGGGCGGCGAGCTGCTCGGCATCTTCACCGAGCGCGACTACCTCCGCCGGATCGTCCTCCAGGGCCGGACCTCGAAGACGACGCGTGTCGAGGAGGTGATGACGGCCGACGTCGTCTGCGCCATGCCGGACCACACCGTGGACGAGTGCATGGCGATGATGAGCGAGAAGAAGTGCCGCCACCTCCCCGTCCTCCGAGACGGCCAGCTCGCCGGGCTCATCTCGATGGGCGACTGCGTGAAGGTGATGCTGGAGACGACGGAGGACCACGTCCGCGACCTCGAGAGCTTCATCACCGGCGGCTACCCCGGCTGAGCGTCGGGCGGGACGGTAGTAGGGGGTTGATTCATCAACCCCCTACCGCTCGACGCGGGCGTTGAGCACGTCGTACACGTTCGGGTCGCCGGGGTTGATCTTGCCACCGCCGATGTTCGAGTCGCCGCGCTCGCGGACCTCGCGGAACTCCCCGACCCCGCTGCCCTCGGCGCGCGCGCCCGTGAACACGGTGACGTTCGTCCCGCGCGCCAGATCCGGCAGCACGAACTTCGGGAGCGAGAACGTCACAGCCGAGTCCTCGACGGAGAACAGCGCGTCGCCCACGCCCTCGAACTCGCCGAGCACGCGGCCCTGCGCATCCTCGATCCGCAATCCGTTGCCGACGAAGACGATGTACTCGAAGCCGCCGGCCTTGCGGAACGTGTAGCTCGAACCCCGCCCCGCATCGACCTTCCCGTCTTCCTCCGTATCGAAGGCGAGGGCGAGGAGGGCGGGCTGGTAGCCGAGCTCGCTCTCGCTCACGACGTTCGCGAGTTCGACGCGGAAGTAGGTCGTGGAGTCGTCCTCGCTGATCTCGACGTAGCTGATGTCGAGGACGCCGTCGGGGAAGAGGCCGGGGTAGGTGTACGTCGCCGTCGTGCCCCAGTCGTCGCCGTCGGGGTCGGTGCGGGAGAGGGTCGGAATCGCGAGGGGGTTCGTGCGGCTGATCTGCGGCGCGTCGAGCGAGCGGGCGCGCTTGACCTCCCGCATCACGGGGTACTCGTCGGGGATCTCGGGGGTCGCCCACGCGAAGCCGTCCCACGCCGCCGCGTCGGCGACGGCGTAGCTGCTGTCGGCCGCGACGGTCTCGCCGTCGAGCGTGACGCCGTCGGCCGAGATCGTCACCGAGACCGAGTCGAGCGGGACGACGAGCGTGTCACCCCGCGCCTCGGCGACGGGGACGACTTTGACCTGGCCGAAGGCGCGGACGCGAACCGTCGCCCCGCGCGGGAGCCGGCCCGACGGCTTGAGCCCGACCGTCAGTTCGCTCGCGCTCTGCGCGATGCGCGCGACGACGGAGCCGCCGCCGAGGCGGAACCGCGCCTCCGTCGTGCCCCACGCCTCGGGGAGGTGAGGTTCGAGCACGACCGTATTGCCACCACTGTAGCGAATGCCGGCGTAGTCCTGATACGCGTTCCGCACGAACTCGGCGAGCGTCCACGGCTGCACCGGCGAGCCGCCGAGCGCGGACTCGGCCGCCACGTCATCGTCGTCGCCCGGCTGGGGCGGGTGCGCGTCCACGTTCTCCGCCACCGCCCCGACCACGCCGCGGTCGAGGATATAACGCTGCAGCGCCTCGGTCTGCTCGTACGCCTGCGCGCCCGCGCCCTCTTCGACGAGGAGCGAGACGAGGGGGCCGCTGAGCCATGTCCAGATCGTTCCGTCGTAGCGCGCGGCGCCAGGCTCGTAGAAGTCGGGCGCGTTGAGGTAGGGATAGAACAGCGAATCCGTCTGCGGCAGCGTCGAGACGCCGTAGGGATAGGCGAGCGTGCCGGCCGTGCGCTGGAGGATGCGGCGCTCGGTATCCGCGTCGAGGTCGAAGTCGCGGAGGGCGAAGAGGGCGCTCGGGCGCATCCGCGGGTCCGGCTGATCGTTGGGCCGGAGCACGTCGGCGATCCGGTCCTCGCGGACGAACGCGCGCTCGAACCGCTGCTGGAGCACGCGGGCGCTGTCGCCGTATGCGGCGGCCGAGGTGGGGCGCCCGCTGATCTGGCCCATCACGCGGGCGACGGGCTGCATCGCGCGGAACGCGCGGTAGTAACGCCCCTGCACCTCGGCGGCGCGGTTCACGCGCGGCACCCGGCCGCGCCCGTCGTAGGGCTGCACCCACGTCTGGCCCGCCGCGTTGCGGAGGAAGCCGTCGGGCGTGCGGATGTCGTCGAGCCCGCGCACGGCGTAGACCGTCCGCGTCCAGAACTCGGCCCCGTTGTCGGTGATGATCCCGCGGTCACCCGTCGCGCGGAGGTAGTCGCCGACGGCGGCGACCCACACCGGCGTCGCGTCGACGGTCGTGTAAACGGGCCGGCCGTCGACGAACTCGTTGGGGATGCGGCCGAAGAGGTCGATGCGGCGGTCGCGGCGCTGCGAGCGGCCGAAGCGCGTGAGGAGCTGACGAGCCCGCTCCCAATCGCCCGTGGCGAGGAACGCGCCCTCGAACGCCGTGAGCGTGCTGCGCCCGCGCGCGAGGTCGGTGCCGGGGATGCCGGAGACGAGCGTGAACCCCGTCGAGTCCTCTTCGACGAGGGCTTCGAGCGAGAGCCGCGCCCAGTCGAAGGCGCGGTTGAACGCCTCGTCCTCGGTGCGGATCGTGCTGCCGTCGAGCACACTCGCGAGCCGCTGCTGGCGCTGCGTGAGGAGCGATGCGCGGCGGCCGAGCGCCTGCTGCGCGGCGGCGGCGGCGGCCTCCGGCGTGTTGCCCGAGGCGAAGGCGACGGCGCCGGGCGTGGCGAAGCGGACGAGGCCCAGCCCGAGCCCGCGCTCCCGCACGCCGAGTCCGTCCTCTAGCTGCGCCGCCGTCGTGGCGGCGGTCCCGTCCGTACTGGCGACGGCCAGCCACACCGGGCGGCGGCTGTCGGCACGCGGCTCGGTGTAGTTCGCCCGCGCGACGAGGAGCACGTCGCCCTGCGCCTGCACGGTGTAGTCGGAAGCGGCGCGGCGGTCGCTGAACGTCGGCGTCAGTTCGACCGTCCCCACACTGTCCGCGACTTCGACGAGGAGCGCGCCGTCGGCGAGCGTGATCGTCTCAGTGAGCGTAGCGAGGTCGTCGCCCTGGATGCGGCGGAGGAGCGTCTCGAAGAAACCCGCCGAGTCGGCCTGCACGTACGTCCGCGCGGCGTAGTCGGGGCGGACGACGCCGCCCGTGATCTCGCTCGGGCCGACGCCCACGGAGTCCGCATCGAGCCACCAGCGCCAGCCGTCCACGAGCCGGAAGCCGCCGGCGATGAAGCCCATCGCGGGGTCGGTCTGCTCGCCCGAGAGCGCGTCGTAGTAGTACGCCCCCGCCTTGTCGGTGAAGAAGAACGAGCGGTCGGCGCTGGAGTCGGCGGCGACGGCGAGGCGGGCGAGCACGGCGGGCTCGCCCTCCGCGATCTCCGAGGGGACCTCGGCGTCGTCGCCGCACCCGACGGACAGGAACGCGACGAGCCCGAGGAGGACAGCGGCAACGGCAGAGCGGGAAGCGATCACAGGACGGCGGAGAGAGGCGGAGGAGCGAAGGATAAAATAGATAACGGACTTGGGAGCCGTGAGACGCCTGCTGAGATAGAGTCCCCCTCCTGGTCAGGAGGGACGTGTCCCGTAGGGGACAGGGGTGGTCGAATGAGGGCTGATGCCACCTTCGATCTACCCCCTCCCCCTGTCTAGGGGGATGACTTCAAACGGCCTCTCACGAAACAGGACAGAGGGAACGAAGCGCGGCGTCATCCCTCCACGGCCTCCGTCTCCTCATCCCACGTCGCGATCGCCTCCAACACGGCCTCGACGATCTCGCCTTCGGGCACCGTCCGCACGATCTCGCCGCGCTTGAAGAGGTGCGCCCGGCCGCGCCCGAGCGACACGCCGAGGTCGGCCCCGGCGGCCTCGCCCGGCCCGTTGACCGCGCAGCCCATCAGCGCCACGTTGAGGTCCTTGTCGAACTTCGCCGCCTTCACCGCCGCCTCGACCTCGTTCACGACCGAGAACAGGTCGCCCGTGAGCCGGCCGCACGTCGGGCACGCGATGATGTTGACGCCGGGCCGCCCGAGCCGGAGCGACTTCAGGATCTGGTGGCCGACCTCGACCTCGTGGATCGAGTCGGCGGCGAGCGAGACGCGGATCGTGTCGCCGATGCCGTCGGCGAGGAGCGTGCCGATGCCGATCGACGACTTGATGGTGCCGGTCTGGAGCGAGCCGCTCTCGGTCACGCCGAGGTGGAGCGGGTAGTCGGTCCGCTCGGCGAGGAGGCGGTACGACTGGATCATGAAGAACACGTCGGAGTGCTTCACCGAGATGATGAGGTCCTCGAACCCGTTCTTCTCGCAGATCTCGACGTGCCGCATCGCGCTCTCGAAGAGGGCCTCGGGCTGCGGGTAGCCGTACTTGTCGAGGATGTCCTTTTCGAGCGACCCGGAGTTGACGCCGATGCGGATCGGGATCCCCTTCTCCTTTGCCGCGAGCAGCACCTCGCGCTCCCACTCCGGCTTCCCGATGTTGCCCGGATTGAGCCGCACCTTCGCCACGCCCGCCTCGACGGCCTGGAGCGCGTACTGGTAGTTGAAGTGGATGTCGGCCACGACCGGCACCGGGCTCCCGGCGACGACCTCGGCAAGCGCGTCGGCGTCCTCGGGCCGCGGCACGGCGACGCGAACGATGTCGGCCCCGGCTTCGGCAAGCCGCGTGATCTCGGCGACGCACTTCTCGACGTCGTGCGTCTTGCCGGTCGTCATCGACTGGACCGAGATCGGCGCGCCGCCACCGACCTGGACGGGGCCGACGTGGACGGCGCGGGAGATGCGGCGGGGGCGCGCGACGGCGCTGGGGCGTTCCATAACAGGCGGTGGGGAGTGAGCGGGTCGGCCGTAATACCGACAGGGCGGACGGGAGTTCAGCGGGAGAAGTTAATATTCGGCAAGTCCTCCATGCCTGTCCTCCCCGAGGTTCCGATGCGTTTCGCCGTGAGCGCCCTCCTGCTTTCCCTCGCCGTCCTCGCCACGGGCTGCACGCACGCGCGGCTCATCGCCACGCCGGACCCGATGGAGTGCGTGCGCGAAGTGCCGCCGGACTGCGGCTACCACGGGTGCAGAGGGATTACGACGGTGACGCTCACGAACGGCGAGCGCCTGCGGGTGTCGGAGATCGCCACGGTGCGCCCGGACTCCCTCTCCCCGTGGTCCGATTCCCTCGCCCTCTGGTCCGACTATTCGGGCGGCTTCGCGGAGCGGGTCGTCCCCCGCGACCACATCGCGAAGATCCGCAGGGTGCAGCGGCGCTGGGCGTTCCCCAGCACCACGCTGCCAGCCGCAATTGGCGGATCCCTCGGGATGTGGGGAGGCGCGAGCATTGCAGCGTCGAGAAATCGAGCGGGGGAAGCGTCTCCGGTAGGAGGCTATGCGCTCATCTACGGAGTCGGCGCCGTCGGTGCCCTCGCAGCGATCCTAGTCGGCAACCGGATCGTCTCCGTCCGCGAGTGCCGGGTCGAGCGGCCCTGACCGAAGCGCCGGCCGGCCGCGCGAAACGAGAGCGGGCGAGACGGCTCCCACCCCGTCCCGCCCGCCTGCACGGCCCGCACTGTCGGAAACGCCGGGCCGCGCTACCCTACTCCCCCTGCGCGAGGGAGAAGCCGGGCGTGCCGTCGAAGGCGTAGAGGTTCTCCGTCTTGATCACGTCGAACCCCGCCTTCACGAGCCGCCGCTGGAGGTCGACGACCTGCTCGGGGCGGACGGTGCCGTCGGGCGCGGTGAAGCGGCAGCGCCAGTGGTCGGTCCAGAACGTCTCGGGGAGGCCGTCGGGGTAGACCTTCACGCCGCGGTTCGTGATGAGCTTGAGGGCGAGCCCGTTGCCGCCGTGCTCCTTCAGCCGCGTGCCGAGGACGTCGGGCGCGCGCCCGGCCTCGTCCCAGTCGAGGAAGACGTCGACGCCGACGAGCGTCTTCGCCTGATGCTTCGACGGCGTGACCTCGACGTGGATGCCGGTGCCGTGGTAGTGCACGGGCTCGAGGTGGCGGGGCTTCTCGCCGAGCCGCTCGATCACGGCATCGGTGAAGTGCTCGGTCGAGAGTTGCCGGTGGCTGAGGTGCGGGCGGTAGATATCTGGCGTGTGGAGGCCCGCTTCGAGCGTGGCGAGCCATGCGTTCTTGATGGTCTCGGCGATGCGCGGGAGGCCGAGGTGGACGAGCATCATCGCCGCGCCGCGCAGCAGCCCCGACGGGTTCGCCACGCCGCGCCCAGCGATGTCCGGGGCCGAGCCGTGGATGGCCTCGAACATCGCGAAGTCGCTCCCGACGTTCGCCGAGCCGGCGAGCCCGACGGAGCCCGACGCCTCGGCCGCGATGTCGGAGAGGATGTCGCCGTAGAGGTTCGGCGCGACGATGACGTCGAGCGTCTCGGAGCGCGCCGCCACGAGCGCCGCGCCGATGTCGATGATGCGGTGCTCGGCCTCGATCTCCCCATACTCGGCGGCGATCTCGTCGAAGACGCGGTGGAAGAGGCCGTCGGTGAGCTTCATGATGTTGTCCTTCGTCATGCACGTCACGCGGCGGCGGCCGTGGGCGCGGGCATACTCGAAGGCGTAGCGGACGATGGCTTCGGAGCCAGGCCGCGTGATGAGCTTGAGCGTCTGCGTGACCTCCGTCGTCTGCCGGTGCTCGATGCCGGCGTAGGTGTCCTCCTCGTTCTCGCGGATGATGACGAGGTCCATCCGCGGCTGCGCCGCCGCGACGAACGGGCTGTAGCTCTTGCACGGGCGGACGTTCGCGTACATCCCGAGCGCCTTGCGCAGCGTCACGTTGAGGCTCTTGTAGCCGCCGCCCTGCGGCGTCGTGATTGGCGCTTTGAGGAAGACGCGGTGGCGGCGGAGCACGTCCCACGCCTCGGGCGCGATGCCGGACGTGTGGCCCTGCCGGTAGACGCCCTCGCCGATGTCGATCACGTCGTAGCGGAGCGGCGCGCCGGCCGCGTCGAGGATGCGGAGCGTGGCCTCCATGATCTCCGGGCCGATGCCGTCGCCGTGCGCGACGGCAATCGGGATAGGCTGGGGGATGTCGGTCTGAGGCTCTGCGGCCGTCGGGGTGAGCGTGTCGGCGTCGGCGGCGTGGCCGTTCGTGAGATTGGTCATGGGATCGGGAGGTTGGGTTCGGGGAGGAATGAGGACGCGGGCGTGGGGAGCGCGCGGCGGGTCAGACCGGGCGGAGCTCGGCCATGAGCGCGCGCAGGTCCGTCGTGCGGGCGCGCTCTTCCACGGCGGGCCGGTGCGTCTGGTAGAGGCTGCGGCCCTGCTCGGCGTGTCGCTCGAAGAGGCCCCGGAGGGCATCGGTGCTGAGCCGACGGCCGCCGCCGTAGTAGGCCTTCGCGGCGTGGCCGAGCGCGTAGGTGGCCGCGAAGGTGAAGGCGGAGCCCGTAGCAGCGGCGGCGACGGTCTTCGCCTTCTTGCCTTTCTTCCCCTTCTTCTTGCCGCCCATCGCCTTCCCGAGCGTGGCCTGCGCGAGCCCCCCGAAGAGGCCCCGCGCGTAGGTCTCGGCCACCTGCGAGGTCAGGCCGAGCCCCACCGTCGCGAGCAGTTCCTTGGCGTGGCCCTGATCGAGTTGGTGCCCGTAGTGGAGCCCGACGCGGTACACCATCTTCGTCTGCATCGGGATGACGGCGAGGGTGGCGATCTTCTGCGGCAGGAGTTCCAGCCCGCCGTTGAGGACGGCGTAGCGGAGGATCATCCCGTCGAGCGCCGCGTCGGCGTCGTGTGCCGCGGGGATCACCTCCTCCGGGGCAGCGAGGACGAGCACACCGCTTGCCGCACCGTCGCCGGTGGCGAGCGTTCCCGTCGGGACGGCCGACCCGGTCCTCGCCGTGTGGGCGTCGGCGTCGGCCGGCGGCAGCGCGAGGGCGTCGCCCACGGCGTCGATCTCGGAGGCGGTTTCGGGGTCGAGCCCGAGCGCGTGGCGGAGGCGGTCGAGGAACGCTTGCTCGGCGGCGTCCGCACGGCCGTCCGCGTCACAGATCCCGACGGCCATTTCGTAGGCCAGCGCGCGCACGGCCGGCGTCGTGAGCCGGGCGGCCTCGTCGTCGAGGCTCGCGTGGCCGAGCAGGACGCGCTCGGTGCGCGCGGGGGAGAACCCGGCGTCGAGGCTGGCGAACACGTCGCGGAGCCGCGTGCGCTCGCGCTCGTCGTTGCGGCCGTCGGCGAAGGCGGCCATCAGGCAGAGGGTGGCGACGGCGTCGCGTTCGTTCGTCGTCATGGGTGCGGTTCGTTAGGGGTGGAGAAAACAAAAAAGGCCGACACGCGACGCCGGGGCGTCGGATGTCGGCCTACGGTCACCGCGTCCGGTCTCTGACCGTGCGCGCTGCGGGTGTGCCGTGTACGATGTCGTGCTCGGAGATCGGACCCGCCTGAGGCGCTTCCCTACTCCGAGCGGGGGGCTATACCTCGTCGAATAGCGGCTGTTCCAGCCCGAAGACGAAAACGCGCTCGCCCGTCCGCGTGCTGATGTCGGTGTGCATCGAGACGACGGGCACGCCGACTTCGGCCTCGACGAGGCGGGCGAGCGCGGCGTCGGAGCCCTCGATCAGGCGCGAGCGCACCTGCTTGATGAGCTCGACGCCGCCGGGTTCGAGGCTGAGCTGCTGCTCGGCCGTGCTCAGAATCCCCTTCATCCGCACGAGGACGAGGTCCTGCACGACGAAGGTGCGGGCTTCCCGAGGCCCGCGCCCCAGGAAGTCCCGCTCGAACTGCGTGAGCGCCGCCGTGACGGCCGCCTCGACCTGCCCTTTCGTCTTCGGTGCTGGCATGGTCCGGGTCAGTCCGCGTTGATCGTCTCGGCCGTGATCATCGAGTCCTCGAAGAACATGACCTCGCCCGTCGCCACGTCATGCATGGCGCCGACGACGATGAGCTTGCCTTCCTCGACGAGCCCGTACATCACCGGGCTCCGCTCGACCATGTTGCGGACGGTCATCTCCACGTTCTCGTGCGCGACGGCCTGCACGAACGTGGGGTTGCTCGACGTGTACGGCCCGGCCACGTCGTCGCGCACGGCGTAGACGGCCGGAGCGATGTTGGCGAGCGTGCTCGTGAGGTTGCCGAGCTCGACGTGGTCGCACGCGCCTTTCACGGCACCGCACTCGGTGTGGCCGAGGACCACGATCACCTTCGAGCCGGCCGCGGCCGTCGCGAACTCGAGCGAGCCGAGGATGTCGGTGTTGACGAAGTTGCCGGCCACGCGCGCCGAGAAGATGTCGCCGACGCCCTTGTCGAAGATGATCTCGTGGGGGACGCGGCTGTCGATGCAGCCGAGGATAGAGGCCATCGGATACTGCCCGCCGGCCGTCTGGCGGACCTGGGCGAGGAAATCACGCTCGACCGACTCACCGGCGAGGAACCGCTGGTTGCCGTCTTTGAGGAGCTGGAGCACTTCCATCGGCGTGAGCGCCGCCTGCGTCTCCGCCGTCAGCGGAGCGGTGAGGTCGCGCTCCTGCGCCGAGGCGGGCGCGGCGAGGAAGAGGACCGCGAGGGCGAGGGCAGAAAAAGAGAAAGTGGTTCGCATGAGGGTAAAGGGTGTTGGGTTGTGAAGGGTGTAGAGAACGCCGGCCGTGCCCGCCCGAGTCGGCGGGCGGCCGGTTTGTGGGAGATCAAGCGGCCGGCTCCGCCTCGAGCCGTCGGCCGGGCGCCGCCGCGGTCGCGGTCGGCGGGGCGGACCGCACGAGGAGCACCCAGCCGATAAGGCCGGAGATGAGCGAGCCTACGAGGATGCCGAGCTTGGCGCTGTCGAGCAGCGCCGCCTGGCCGGGGAAGGCTAGCGTCGCGATGAAAATCGACATCGTGAAGCCGATGCCGCAGAGCGCGCTGATGCCGACGACCTGCCGCCACGTCGCGCCCGCCGGGAGCGTCGCGAGGCCGCTCTTGACGGCGATCCACGCGCAGAGCGTGATCCCGATCGGCTTGCCGACGACGAGGCCGAGCACGATGCCGAGCGTCACCGGGCTCGCGAAGAGCTCGGCGAACCCGCCCGTGACGGCGACGCCAGCGTTCGCGAGCGCGAAAATCGGGATGATGAAGAAGGCGACGGGCTTGTGGAGGCCGTGCTCCAGCCGCGCGAGCGGCGTCTCCGCCGCCTCGCAGGCGTTCTCGAGCGCGAAGATCGCGTTCTGCTGCTGGAGCGTCGGCTCGGCCTCGCCCGGCTGCACGTCCTCGGCGAACGAGCGGAGGTACTCCCGCGCGCGGTCGAGGAAGTCCGGCGCGTCGAGCCGCCGGTGGACGGGGATCGTGAGGGCGAGGAGCACGCCGGCGACGGTCGCGTGGACGCCCGACTTCAGGAACGCCAGCCACAGCCCGAGCCCGAGGATCATGTACACCGCCGTCTTCATCACGCCGAGCCGGTTGAGCACGACGAGCGCGGCGAGGAAGCCGCCCGCCCACATCAGCGCGACGGTCGACACCTCGGCCGTGTAAAAGAGCGCGATGACGAGCACGGCGCCGAGATCGTCGACGATCGCGAGCGCGGTGAGGAACACCTTGAGCGCGAGCGGGACGCGGGGGCCGAGGAGCGCGAGCACGCCGAGCGCGAACGCGATGTCCGTCGCCATCGGAATCCCCCAGCCGCTGATGCCGACGCCACCCGCGTTGAGCAGGACGTAGGCGAGCGCGGGCACGGCCATCCCGCCGAACGCGGCGGCCACGGCGAGCGCGGCGCTCTTCGGGTTCGACAGCTCGCCGCCGAGCACTTCGCGCTTGATCTCCAGCCCGACGAGCAGGAAGAAAATCGCCATGAGCCCGTCGTTGATCCACAGCAGCAGCGCTTTCGAGATCACGAACGAGCCCGCGCCGACCGTCACGGTCGTCTGCCACACGTCGAAGTACGACGCGGCGAACGGGCTGTTGGCCCACGCGAAGGCGACGACGGCGCAGACCAACAGCAGGATGCCGCCGGCGGCCTCGGCGCGGAAGAACGCCTGCAGCGGCCCGATGATCGGGTGGGAGGACTTAGGGGACAATGGAGTAGCCATATCGATACAGGAGAGCGTCGGGAGGAAGGGACGTTAGTTGCGGCTCGGAGCGAGGTCGGGCGGCGCGTCGAGCAGGCGGCGGCGTGGGGCGTCGAGGACGAGCCGGCGCAGCGCGGCCGCGTCGGAGGCGGCGAGCCAGCGCCGCTCGAAGTCGCCGGACTGCACGACCTGGGCGATCGCCGAGAGCGTGCGGAGGTGGCGCGAGCGGGCGTCCGGCGCGGCGACGATCACGAACGCCGCACGGACCGGCTCCTCGTGGTTCGGGAAGAGGATGCCCTCGCGGCAGCGGACGACGGCGAGGACGAAGGTCCCGCGCCCGCTCATGCGGACGTGCGGGATCGCGAGGCCCGGCAGGATGACCGTGCTGTTCGTCGTCTCCCGGCTGATGAGCCGCTCCATCAGCCGCTCCGGCTTGGTCCCGACGGCTGGTGCTAGCTCGCCAGACACGACCTTCGCGAAGTCGGCGATCGAGAGCGGGCCGTCGAGGTCGAGCACCGGCGCCTCGGCGATGAGACGGTGGAAATCGTCGAGCGGCTCGGCGTGGTGGCGGAGGACGTAGACGGCGTCGCCGGGGCGGAGCGCGCCGCCGCTGTGGGCGGGCGCGGCCACGCCGCCGCGGACAACGACGAGCGGGAGCCAGTCTTTCCCCTGTGCGGTGGCGAGCGCGGCCAGCGTCGTCGCTTCTTCGACGGCGTGCGGCTCCACGGCCGTCTCGCCCCCGGCGATGCGGAGGTCCCACGCATCGATCCGTGTCGGCCCGCCGAAGAGGGTCTGCGCGCCGAGGTGGGCGGCGAGCTCGTCGTGCGGCGTCCGCGCCTCGTTCCGGTCGAGGACGTAGATGTCCGGCACGGCGAACGTCTCGCGGGCGAGGCGGGCCGCGAGGACGTCGACCTCGGGGTTCCGCGTGAGGGCGACGAGGGCGCCGGCGTGGGCGGCCTCGGCCTGGCTCAGCACGCGCTCGTCGAGGGCGCTGCCGCGGATCGCGCGGAGCCCCTCGCGCTCGGCGGCGGCGACGTGGGCCGCGCTGCTGTCCACGATCCGCACGTCGGCGCCGTGCTCGCCGAGGACGCGGGCCAGCAGCCGCGCCGTCGGCCCGCCGCCGACGATGACGGTCCCGCTCCGCTCCTCGCGCGAGCGCTCGAGCTCGCCGCGCCCGCGCAGCCACGCCACGCCCCACTTCAGCGTCACGGGCACGAGCGCCGTCGTCGCGATCGCCATGAAGACGAGGACGGAGAAGATGTCCTGCGAGATGAGCCCCATCGAGAGCGCGATCTGTGCGACGATGATCTCGACCGCGCCGCGCCCGTTCATCCCGAGCCCGATCGTCGTCCCCTCACGCCAGCCGTGGCCCGTCGGCAGATAAAACAGCGCGGTCCCGACGACTTTCCCAACGGACGCGAGCCCGACAAGCCCGAGCAGGAGGACGAGGTCCGTCCGGAAGATGTCGAGCGAGACGGCGAACCCGGCCGTCACGAAAAAGACGGGCGCGAGGAAGCCGATCGACACGTCGCGGACGACGTGCATGATCTCTTGGGATAGCGAGCGGCCGAGCACGCTCTCTCGCAGGAAGAGCCCGGCGAGGAACGCCCCGAGGATGCCGTGCATCCCGGCGAGGTGCGCGCCCTCGGCGTAGGCCAGCATCACGAGGAGGATGGCGGTGAACTTCGCCGTCCGGCTCGGCACGCGCTCCAGCCAGCGCCCGAGCGTGGGCAGCACTTTGAGCCCGACGAGCACGGCGAGCGCGAAGTAGCCCACGGCCCCGACGAGCACGGTCGCCAGCCGCTCCACCTCGAACGTCCCGCTCTCCGCCACGCCGAGCACGACGGCGAAGAGCACGAGCGAGACGGTGTCGGCGACGAGCGCGCCCGCCATCATCACGTGTGCGATCCGCGTGTCGAGCAAGTGCAAATCGACGAGGATGCGCGACTTCGTGGCGAGGCTCGTCACGCCCGCCGCGAGCCCGACGAACACGCCCGCGATCGGTGGGAAGCCGAGGGCGACGACGAGGAGGTAGCACAGCACGAACGGCGTGATGAACCCGCCGACCGCCGCCAGAATCCCCCCTTTCGACGCCCGTCCCAGCTCGCCCGGGTCGATCTCCATCCCGATGTAGAGCATCATCAGCAAGATGCCCACCTCCGCGATCACCGCGAGCGCCTCGCCCCCCTGCAGCAGCCCGAGGAGGGGCGGCCCGAGGGCGATACCGGCGAGCAGCTCCCCGAGCACGGCGGGGTAGCCGAGCCGGCTGGCGATGAGGCCGGCGAGCCAGGCGACGACGAGGACGGCGAGGAGGTTCAGCAGGCTGAGTTCCATGGTACGCGGTGAGTGGGAGGGGTAAATCCGGCCGGGGACCTCCGACCGACGCGTAGCCCGCCCAAACGTCGGGGCAGGGAGCCTCGCCGCACCTCAGCGGCGAGAGGGCGTCCTCGTCCATGTACGGCGAGGAGGCCGAGCTAGGAAGCTAGCGGCTACGCAGACAGCGTAGCGTGTTCCAACGGCGTGCAACGCATCGCGAGCCACGCCATGCGCCCGCACACGGGGCGCAGCGTCGGAGGGAGCGGGATGTAGCAGTGCACGGTCATAGGGAGAACCCCGATGCGGGGTGGGTGATGGCTCGTGCACGCCCCCCGCCCGCGCCCGGTTGCAGCGCGAAGGTTATGTGAAGCCGATTTCACAGCCTCCACCCGGGCCGCTCCGGCTTTACCCCGCGAGCCGCAGCCGGACTTCGCCGAGGGAGTCCGGCGTCGCGACGAGCGTGACCTCGTCGCCGAGGTGGAGCACGGTGTGCCCGCTCGGCACGACGGCGCTCCCGTTCCGGCTGACTTCGAGGAACAGCACGTCGAGCGGGAGGCGGAGGTCGCGCAGCGGCACGCCGTCGAGGTCGGCGTTCGAGACGCGGAACTGCACGACGAGGCGGCCCGGCGCGCGGCGCAGCAAGAGCGCGGCCGACTGCGGCGCGCGGACGGCCTGCTCCAGCAGCGTCACCATCGCCGACGCCGGATCGACGACGAAGGCGCCGAGCTCCTCGAAGGCGCGCTCGTGGCGGCGGCCGGCGGGGCGGACGATCAGCCGCTCGATCCCGCGCCGCTCGTACGCGAAGCGGAGCGCGCGGAGGTTCGCCCCGTCGTCCGGCAGCAGCGTCACGACGGCGGCGGTCTCCTCGGTGATGAGGTCTTCGAGCACGGCCTCGTCCACGGCTGGGATGTGGCGCTCGTCGACGTCCTCGGCCGCGAGGCGCCGGACGTGCTCGGCGTCGGGGTCGGCCATGATCACGTTCCAGCCCTGCCGGCCGAGCGAGCGCGCGAGCGCGACGGACTGCCCCTCCACGCCGAGGATGAGCACGCCGCGCGCCTCGTCGCCGGGCATGCCGCCGGGCAGGTGCGTCTCGCCGACGCGCTTGAGCACGGACTTCAGGAAGATCGGCCCGAACACCTCGTTGAGCACGACGACGGAGATGATGAGCGTGGCGAAGGCGTTGCCGAGCTCGGGGAACTGCACGGCCACCTCGCGCGCGAGCCCGAGCGCGATGCCCGCCTGCGTGATGTACGCCATCCACCCGAATCGCCGCACGACGGAGGGCTCGCCCGCGAGCGCCGCCCCCGCCGCCGCGCCGACCCCGATCCCGAGCATCCGCACGCCGAAGAGCACGGCCGCGATCGGCAGCGTCGCCCACAGCAGGTCGAGCTTGAGCGCGAGCCCGGTAATCGTGAAGAACGCGACGTAGACGACCGGCCCGACGTCGTGGAGGATCCGGTCGAACTCGTCGCGGAAGCGCGAGAAGTTGGTGACGAGGAAGCCGCCGATCATCGCGATGAGGAGCGGCTCGATGTAGATCTCGAACCCGAGCCGCGCCGTGCTCTCCGTCTTCACCCAGCCCGCGAGCGCATAGATCCCGTACCCGATCCCGAGCACGAGCGCCGTCTTGACGAGGGCCGGCCACCGCTTCCCGAGCACGGCCTTGAGGAGCTGCCCCACGACCCAGCCGAGCCCGACCGCGAGCCCCAGATCCAGCACGAGGAGCGCGGCGAACGCCGGGCTGAGCGGCTCGCCCGTGAGGAGCGCGCCCGCCAGCGACGTCGCCACGGCGAAGAGCACGATGATGACCACATCCATCAGCACGGTCACGCCGAGGGCCGTCCGCGTGAACGCCCCCCGCGCGCGGACCTCCTTGATGACGGCGATCGTTGAGGGCGGCGAGAGGGCGAGGAGGACGGCCGCGCCGAGGAGCGCCGTGGCGAGCCGCGCCGCCGGCGCCCAGTCGGCCGTGAACGGGAGCAGCGCCGTGAGGAGGTAGACCGCGACGGCGACGAGTACGAACGTCACCGCGAGGATGCCGCCCGCGCTGAAGAGGATGGGCCGGAGCCGCTGCCGCAGCTCTTTGAGGTAGAGCTCGCTGCCCGCCACGAACGCGATGACCGCGAGCGCGATCTCGTCCACGAATCGGAGCGACTCCGCCGCGCTCGACGGCAGGAAGTCCAGCCCGAACGTCCCCACGAGCGCGCCCGCGAAGAGGTAGCCCGTGATCGTCGGGAGCCGCAGCCACTTGAACCCCTGCCCGATGAGGGCCGAGGCGAGGCAGATGACCGCGAAGGCGATCGTGTATTCGAGCGTCTGCATGCGGTGCCGGATCGGGAGAGGGGACGGGCGGGGCCAAAGATAGACGCCGGACCGCGAGCGGCGAGTGCCTAGCCGCCCGTTCCAGCGCCGTATGAAGCGGATTTCTCAAACGCCGGCCCCCGCCGCCACGCTTGCATTCGCTCGCAAGCTCGCTCATGCTTCACGGAGCGGGGGGTCCCACAACGCGACGCGCCCCCGGCTCACGGAGTAGCCGGGGGCGCGTCGTGCATTTCAGGGCGCTCTCGGTCAGCGCACGACGGTCAGCTTCCGCGCCTGCGTCGTGCCGTCGGCGGTGAGGCGGACGAAGTAGACGCCGCTCGGGAGGCCCGACGCATCGAACGCCGCCGACTGGGAGCCCGCCGCCTGCGGCCCGTCCGCCAGCACGGCCACAGTCCGCCCGAGCACGTCGATCACCTCAATGCGTGCGGTGCCGCTCTCGGGCATCTCGAAGCGCACGGTGAGCCCGTCGGCCGTGAGCGGGTTCGGGTAGAGCACGCCGAGCGACGGCGTCTCGCCCGGTGTGGCGCCCGTCTCGTTCGCCACCGGGTTTGCCCCGAGAAAGAGAAAGGGCTTCATCTCGTACGTCTGGTAGAGCGGCCACTGGTCGGCGATGTGCGGGCTCGGTTGGCCGACCGAGTTGAAGAAGGCGCTCTGTCCGGGCGGGACCATGTTCTCCGCGCGGCTCCCATTCTCCGCGAACTGCAGGAGCTGCTGGTACGTGCCCGGGTACTCCCGCGCGTCGATCACCGCGTGGATCCCCTTCATCTCATCGAAGGCGAGCGGCACTTCCTGCGTCACAAACTCCTCAATGTCGAGCACGCCGTCGTAGCTCCGGCCGCCGGCGGGCGCCCACGGCATGATGTCGCCGTGATCCCACCAGACGGCGGGCTTGTTATTCCAGTTGACGTAGTAGCCCTGCGCCGGGTTGGCATCCTGCGGGAGGCTCCCGAAGTCGAGGATCCCATCCCACTCCTGCGAGCCGTCGCCGAGGAGCGGGAGGCGCGGGTCGGCCCCATCCGGACGATCGGGATAGCGGCCGACGTGCCAGAAGTTGATGTTCTGGTCCTTGTCGGCATGGAAGAAATTGAACGAGACCGGGACAATCTCGAGTGCCGCCTCGGCCTCGCCCACGCTCTCCGCTTTCCAGATGTCGTAGAACGCCGTCGCCATGTCGAGTTCACGGCTCCAGAACGTGTACTGCCACGTGAAAGCCTGCTGGTTGTCGAGGTCCGTCGCGTAGACCGGCCCGTGAACGGAGCGGTGGTGCGTGAACTCGATCGGCGCACCGCCGAGGACGTTGATCGTCTCCGTGATGACGTCGTAGTCCACGAACGATCCGTCGTACAGATAGCGAGAGAGCGTGTTGTCCTCGGTCGTCTCGACGAACGTGTCGACGTTGTCCGATACGCCGCTCGTGAGGGTCCACGCACGGTCCGCGGTGCGACCGATGATGATGCCCGGAATACCCGGCACCGTCATCCCCGCCACGTGCAACTCGGGATCGTCCACCGAGCCGACGAGGAGTTCGGACTCCCACGTCACGGCCCGGCCCGTCGCCCCCGGCCCCGTCACGCTCGGCACACCCATCTGCGGCGCCCCGAGCAGCATCACGTCGCCGGACACCGACTGGCTCCCGCCGATGAGCGCCGCGTACGACCCGAACTTGCGCGGCACGCCGATCTCATCGTAGAGCCGCTCCACCGCTTCGCGCCGCGCCGCGACGGCCTCGTGGAGCGCCGGGTCGACGGACGGCCCGCGGTACGTCACCGTCGCCGGGGCGGGCAGCGCCGCTGTGCCAGCAGGGATCGTCGTAGGCGCCGTCGGGTCGTTGATCGGGCGGTTCTCATCGAACCACGCCTGGCCGTTGGCTTCGAGTTCGGCGAGGCGGTCCAATTCTGCGCCGCCCGCTTCGCCGAACCGACGGATGAAGAACTGCGTCACCGCCACCAGCTTATCGGTGTCCCACGGCTCAGCGCCGAGCGCCGAGAGCGGGAACTGCGTGTACTCGACGGGCAGGTAGACGTCCGGATTGGCGACCGTCGAGTCGATGTATGCGTTGACGCCGTCGCGGAAACCGAGCATCATCGTCTGGATCCGGTCGGGGAGCGCCTCGAACTGCGTCTGGCGCTCGGCAGGCGTGTAAAACAGTGTCCGCGCCTGCTGGTCCGCGCCGACACCCGCCGCGCCGATCAGTTCGGAGAGCCGACCCGTCGAGGAGCGCCAGAACGTCTCCATCTGGAAAAGCCGGTCCTGCGCTACGGCGAAGCCCTGCCCGAAGAACACGGCGGCCTCGGTCTCGGCGGTGATGTGCGGCACGCCGAAGTCGTCACGGTCGATCGTGACCGTCGTGCCGTCGGGGGCTTCGAGGGTGAGGTCCTGCGCGGCCTGGGCCTGCGCGGTGACGAGCGGGGCGCATCCTATCAGCAGGACGGCGAGGAATCGGACGTAGCGGTTGGGCATGGGGATGGGGAAAGTGGAAGAGGAGGAACGGCGTTAACCGTAACTTAACATGGCCGAAAGCGGTTCCAGGTCCTCCCCCGCCGCCGCTCGGATCGGTGTAGCTTGCGGCCTCCGCCCTTCCCTGCCCGCGCCGATGAAAGACCGCATCCGCTCCCTCAACGCCGACCTCTTCGACGACATCGTCGCCACGCGCCGGGCGCTCCACCGCCGTCCCGAACTCGCCTTCGAAGAGCACGAGACCGCCGCGCTCGTCGCCGAGACGCTCGGTGGGCTCGACGGCGTGGCCGTGCAGACGGGCGTGGCGAAGACCGGCGTCGTCGCGACGATCCACGGCGCGAAGCCCGGACCCACGCTCGCGCTTCGCGCGGACATGGACGCCCTCCCCATTCAGGAGCAAAACGACTTCGACTTCGCCTCGGAGCACGACGGCAAAATGCACGCCTGTGGGCACGACGCGCACACGGCCTCGCTCCTCGGCACGGCGCGGATCCTCCACGCGATCCGCGACGAGCTGAGCGGGAGCGTCCGCCTCCTCTTTCAGCCTTCGGAGGAGAAAATCCCCGGCGGCGCGTCCGTAATGATCGAAGCCGGCGCGCTCGACGCCGACGTGCCCGAAGCCGGAGCGCCGGCCCCGACGGAGATCGTCGGGCAGCACGTCTTCCCGAGCCTGCCCGCCGGCACGATCGGCATCCGCAGCGGCGATTTCATGGCGAGCGCCGACGAGGTCTACCTTACGATTCGCGGCGAGGGCGGCCATGCCGCCGCGCCCCACGCCCTCCGCGCCGACGCCGTGCTCGTGCAGGCCCACATCCTCACCGCGCTCCAGAGCGTCATCAGCCGCAACTCCCCGCCCGACGTGCCGAGCGTGCTCTCGTTCGGCAAGATCACGGCCGACGGCGCGACGAACGTGATCCCCGAAGTCGTCCGCATCGAGGGCACGTTCCGCGCGATGGACGAGGGCTGGCGCTCGAAGGCGCACGACCTCATCCGCCGCGTCGCCGAAGGGACCGCCGCCGCGTTCGGCGCGACGTGCGAGGTCGAGATCGCCGTCGGCTACCCCGCGCTCACGAACGACCCCGACCTCGCGGCGGCCGTGCGTGCGGCGGCCGTGGACTACGTCGGCGCCGAGCGTGTGGTCGACCTCCCGCGGTGGTTCGCGTCGGAGGACTTCGCGTTCTACACGCAGCGGATGCCGGGCGCGTTCTACGTCCTCGGCGTGGGGAACGAGGCCGAGGGGATCACGCACGGGCTCCACACCCCGCGCTTCACGATCGACGAAGAGGCGTTGCGCGTCGGGCCGGGGTTCATGGCCTACCTCGCGTGGCGGCGCGGCACCGAAGCGACCGACTGAGCGAGAGACCCACGCCGAATGCGCCTGCTCCCGCGTTGATCCGCCAAGGGATACGCCCTATCATCGGGTCTCCTTCCTCCGACCCACCGTGGCTATGCCCTCCGCCTCCCGGCCCGACGTCACCCGGATCCTCGCCGAGGCCCGCGCCGGCGACCCCGCCGCGCTCGACCGCCTCCTCCCGATCCTCTACGACGAGCTCCATGCCCTCGCCCACCGCGAGCGCGGCCGGCGCGGCGCGGCCGAGACGCTCAGCACCACGGCCCTCGTCCACGAGGCCTACGAGAAGCTCGCCCGCGCCGACGGCGGCTGGAACGACCGCGCCCACTTCTTCCGCGTCGCTGCGCAGGCCATGCGGCAGGTGATCGTGGACTACGCCCGCGCCCAGCACGCCCAGAAACGCGGCGGCGGCCCGGCCCGCTCGCTCACGAACGTCCCCGCCCTCGGCCTCTCCATCGACGCCCGCGCCGACGACGTGCTCGCGCTCGACATGGCGCTCGACCGCCTCGCCGCGCTCGACCCCCGGCAGGGCGAGGTCGTCGAGCTCCGCTACTTCGCCGGGCTGACGGTGCCGGAGACGGCCGAGGTCCTCGACGTCTCACCCGCCACCGTCAAGCGGGCGTGGACGGCGGCGCGGGCGTGGCTCCACCGCGAGATTGGCGCGGCCGGCTGACGGAGCCTATGCCTACGCAAGACGACATCGACCGCTACCGCCGCGCGCAGGAACTCTTCCTCGACGCGCTCGACGTCCCGCCTGCGGAGCGCGCCGCCTGGCTCGACGAGGCCTGCGACAGCGACGAACTCCGGGCCGAGGTGGACTCGCTCCTCGCCGCCCACACCGAGCCCGGTCTCCTCGACAACGACCTCCACGACGCCGGGCTCCTGCCCGATGGCGAGCGGCCGGACCCGATGCTCGGCCGCACCGTCGGCCCGTGGCGGCTGGAGGCGCGGCTCGGCGTGGGCGGGATGGGCGCCGTCTACCGCGCCGTCCGCGACGACGGGCTCTACGAACGCGCCGTCGCCGTGAAGCTGCTGCGGCCCGGGGCCGACGCGCAGGCGCTCGGGCGACGGCTCCGCGGCGAGCGCCAGATCCTCGCCCGGCTCGAGCACCCGCACATCGCCCGGCTCTACGACGGCGGCATGACCGACGACGGCCTCCCCTTCCTCGTGCTCGAACTCGTCGACGGCGAGGAGCTCACGGCCTACGTCGAGCGCCGGCAGCCGAGCGTGGACGAGCGGATCGCGCTCTTCCTCGACGTATGCGATGCCGTGGCCTACGCCCACCGCAACCTCGTCGTCCACCGCGACCTCAAGCCGTCGAACATCCTCGTCACGGCCGACGGCGAGGTGAAGCTGCTCGACTTCGGCATCGCCCGGCTGGTCGAGGCCGACGACGCGGACGAGCGAACCCGGACGGTCGGTGCGTTCCTGACGCCGGCCTACGCCGCGCCCGAGCAGGTCCGCGGCGAGCCCGTCACCACGGCGACCGACGTCTACGCGCTCGGCGTCGTCCTCTACGAGTTGCTCGCGGGCCAGCGCCCCTACGACCTCACCGGGCGGTCGGCGAGCGAGATCGAGCGGGCCGTCTGCCTCACGCTCCCGACGAAGCCCTCGGCGACGATCCGCGACGCGGCCTACGCCGGGCGCGCCGAGCCCGCCGCCCGCCTGCGGGGCGACCTCGACACGATCGTGCTGAAGGCGCTCGCGAAAGAGCCCACCGTGCGGTACCCCAGCGCCGAAGCCTTCGCCGACGACCTCCAGCGCCACCTCGGCGGGCTCCCGGTCCGCGCCCGCCCCGCCACGGCCGGCTACCGCACGCGGAAGTTCATCCAGCGTCACCGGACTGGCGTCGCCGCCGGAGCCCTCGCCGTCGTCGCCCTCCTCGTCGGCCTCGGCATGGCGGTGTGGCAGGGCCGCGTGGCGAGCACGGAGGCGGCCAAGGCCGAGACGGTCAACGCGTTCCTGCTCGACATGCTCGCCTCGCCCGACCCGTACGCGGACGGGCGCGAGGTCCGCGTCGTGGACGTGCTAGACCGGACGCGGGACCGGGTCGAGGGGCAGTTCGAGGGCCAGCCCGCCGTCGAGGCCGCCGTGCGCCACACGCTCGGCGTGACCTACCACGAGCTCGGGCTCTACGACGAGGCCGAGGCGCACTTCCGCCGCGCGCTCGCCCTCCGCGAGCGCCTCCACGGCCCGCGCCACGCCGACGTCGCCGAGACGCAGGGCCGCCTCGCGCGCACGCTCCAGCGCCGGGGCGAGCACGTCCCCGCCGACTCCCTCTTCCGGCTCGCCCTCGGCACGGACCGCGCCCTCTTCGGCGACGAGCACACCCGCGTCGCCGGCCGCCTGAGCGACATGGGGACCGTGCTCTGGGAGCAGGGCGACTACGACGCCGCCGAGCCCTACCTCCGCGACGCGCTCGCCCTCGAAGAGCGCCTCCGCGGCCCCGCCCACGACGAGGTCGCGACCAACCTCGGCAACCTCGCCACGCTCCTCTCCGACCGGGGCGACAACGAGGAGGCCGAGCGGCTCTACCGCCGCGAGCTCGCCATCCTCCGCGCCAACCACGGCGACGACCACCCCGGCATCCCGCAGGCCCTCTCCCACATCGCCATCATCCGCGACGACCTCGAGGACCACGCCGAGGCCGAGGCCCTCCACACCGAGGCCCTCGCGCTCTTCCGCCGCCTCAAAGGCGACGATCACCCCGACGTCGGGTACGCGATGAACAACCTCGCCTCGGTCAAGGCCAACCTCGGCGACCTCGACGCGGCCGTCGCGCTCCAGAGCGAGGCCGCCGCACTCTACGAGGCCGCGCTCGGCCCGGACCACCCGAACCTCGGCATCCAGTACAACAACATCGCCTCCGTGCAACGGCAGCAGGGCGACATCGCCGGAGCCGAGGCCGCTTACCGCCGCGCCGTCGAGATCTGGCAGGCCGGGCTCTCCCCGGACCACCCGTACCTCGGCTACGGGCTCTCCAACCTCGGGGCCGTGCTGCTCGCGCAGGATCGCCCGCGCGAGGCGCTCCCGCTGTTGCGCGAAGCCCACGCGATCCGCGTCGCCCTCCTCCCCCCCGACAACCCCGAGCGGGCCAACACCGCGAGCATCCTCGGCGCCGCGCTCAGCGATCTCGGTGACGTCGCCGAGGCCGAGTCCCTCCTCGTTGCGTCCTACGAGGTGCTCCACGAGGCGCTCGGCGCGGGCCACACGATGACGGCACGGGCAGCCGAGCGCCTCGCCGACTTCTTCCGAACGCAGGGCCGGCCGGGCGAGGCGGCCCGGCTGGAAGAGAGCGGCGGCTAGGCCTACCAGTCCCCCCCGTCGTAGCCACCCTGGTCGTACACGTCGTCGAGATCCGTGGCCTGGTTGTACTGCAACGCGTCCGGGTTGTCGTAGCCCTGCGATCCGACCACATTCCCGCTCGGATCGGTCCAATAGGTGTTGTAGCCACTCTCCGCTCCGTAGATCGACTGGCCGGCCTGGGCGTCGTAGAGGTCCACGGTCCCGTTGATCTCGTTGATGGTGCGGCGGTGCATCTCGTCGCTGGAGCGCTGCGTGTTCTGCCACGACTGCATCTGCATGTCAGCGACCTGACTGTTGCTCCGGTAAACCTGCTGCGAGGCGTCGAACGCAGCCTGGTTCGATGCCATCCGCTGTTGATGTGCGTTGAACGCCGCCTGGTTGCTCGCCATGCGCTGCTGATGCTGCGTGGCCTGCCGCTGCATCGCGGCTTGGTTGATTTGCTCCATCCGCTGCTCGAACGCCGGGTTGTGCTGGAAGCCGTTGGCGATCTGCGCGTTGAGCCGGAGCGTCGCGGCGGCGCGGTCGGCCGGGCTGAGGATGACGGACGCGACCACCACGCCCATCCCGGCCATCTGCGGCGACGTCCAGTGCAGCACATGCACGGCGCCCTCCACCGGCCCCCGGTCGGACTGCGCGCGGAGGGGTGCTTCGAAGCCTTCGATGCGGAAGCCCATCTGCTGCGCCTTCGCGGCGGCCCGCTGGAACGGGCGCAAACGTTCCAACCGCTCGCTGCGCTGCAAGCTGCCGATGGAGACGTTGCCGACTTCCCCCTGCGCGCCTTGCATCGCGAGGCCGCGCCACGTCTGCTCGAAGCCGGCACCCGTCATCGGGCCGTAGTTGGCGGGGCGGAGGCCGCGGATCAACTCGCCGTTCGGCCCCCGGATGTCGAGCCGGTAGCGGGCGGGCTGCCCCGTGTTCGGGTCGGTGGCGACGTCCTGCTGGAGCTGCCAGCCGGCGGGAATCATGTACGTGCCCTGCGCTATCTGCAGGCCCCGGTCCACGATCACTACCGGCTGCGTTCCGCCGTCCGGTGTCGGCGCGGAAATCTCTTGACCGAAAGCGCCGGGAGCTTCGGCGTAGGCGTCGTCGGATGCGAAGGAGTCGTCGGAGGTCATGGCTTCGTCGGCGTAATCATCGTACGAGTCGGACGAGCTGCCACAGGCGGCGAGGGCGAGGGGCGCGAGCAGGAGCGCGGCGACGAGCAGAGGGCGGGACATGGGGCGTGCTGGTTTCGAGGTCAGGAGGTGCCGTTCCCTCCTATTAACGGGAACGCTCGTCGAGCCGGCTCATCGGCCGCGGGCTCTCGAAGGGCGCAGCCGCGTCCGTTCTTCGACCTCCCACTGACACGCCGTCTGCACCGCCGCCTGCTATCTTCCGCTCCCCCCAACCGCCCCACTCCCGATGCTCCACGCCGACCTCCCGCCCTTCCCCGGATTCCGCGAAGAGGGCCTCCAGTTCCTCCGCGACCTCAAGCAGCACAACGAGCGCGAGTGGTTCAAGCCGCGCAAGCAGACGTTCGAGGACGAGATCCTCTGGCCCTTCCAGTGTCTCGTCGCCGATTTCACCCGCCGCGCGCGCGCCGCCGGCCTCCCCCTCTCTGGCGACCCGAAGCGCTCCATCTTCCGGATCTACCGCGACACGCGGTTCTCGAAGAACAAGCAGCCGTACAAGACGCACGTCGGCGCCGTGCTCTCGCGGAGCGGCGGGCGAGGGGAACAGGGCTCGGTCTACGTCCACGTCGAGCCGGGGGCCTCGTTCATCGCGGGGGGCTTCTGGCGGCCCGAGACCGACCTCATGCGCCGCTGGCGCAACCGGATGATGGCCGACCCGGGCGGGTTCCTGGAGATGACCGAGCAGATGGAGGCCGCCGGCCACCCCGTCGAGGTCGAGGAGTCGTACAAGCGGATGCCGCGTGGCAGCGAGGGCTTCGCCGACACCGACCTCGAACACTGGCTGAAGGCGAAGTCGCTCGTTGCCGTGCAGCCGGTCGCGGATGAGGAGTTGATGCGTCCGGCCTTCACCGAGACCCTCCTCGCGGCGGCCCGGACGATGGAGCCGCTGCTGGCGTTCGGGTGGGACGCGCTGGAGCCGGCCTGATGCCGCGCCTCGCTCGCGTCCTGCTCGTCCTCGCCGCCGCAGCGCTGGCGGCGTGCGGTGGCGTGCGCGAAGTGAGGACGCAGGCGCCGCGCCCGGCCGTCGTCGTGCCCGATACCGCGAGCGCGCCCGACCGTACGGCCCTCGCGGTGACCCTCGTCGTCGCTGACTCGATGCCGGCGGACGTGACGGCGCTTCGCCTCCGCGTCACCGCGCTGTGGCTGCGTCCAGCCGGAGGGGACTGGCAGAAGCGGCCCGTCGACCGCGGCGCGGTGGAAAGCGGAGGGCCGCCCGTCCGCCTCCTCGCCGCCGACGTGCCGCGCCGCCGCTACGACTCGCTCGCCGTCGTCCTCGCCGAGCCGTTCGTCACGTTCGGCCCGAACGCCGGGGGACCGCTCACCCTCGCCGACAGCGGGCTCGTCCGCGTGCCACTCGTCCTCGACCTCCTCAGCCGGAGCCGCGCCGACCTCCGCCTCCGGCTCGACCCCGCCGCCTCGCTCGCCCGCGATTCCACCGGGGCGTGGCGATTCCGGCCGCGCCTCGCGGTGTCGAACACCGCGCAGGACTGACGCGCATCGACGCACGGAGCCCCGGCCGTCGCGGAGACAGCCGGGGCTTACAAGCGCAGAGGCATCGGGGCTCAGGCGTGGTAGAACGTCTCTTTCACGATCTGCCCGTCCTTCCACTCCTGCACGGCGACCTGCTCCAGGCGCGTGTCATTGCCGTAGGCGGAATGGTCGAAGTGCATGAACCACTCCGTGAAGGCGGTGCCGCTGCCCTCGCCGGTTTCGTGCACGGCAGAGCTTTTGATTTCGGCCCCGTGGAAGGCCGTGATGCCGCCGACGAACTGCTTCTCGTGCTCGCGGTTGCGGTCCTTGCCGCGGCGGTGGTCCTGGTTGTTGTCGCTCATCACGACGTCGTCGGCGTAGTACTTCTCGAACGCGCCGAGGATGTCGCCATCGAGGATCTGCTGGTTGAGGGCGTCGACTTTCTGGCGTAGGGACATGATTCGGGGAGGCTGGGTGGAGGAGGGTGGGCCTCATTAATTGTCACAACAAGTAAGTAGTTCCGCCTCCTCTTTGAATCTTCCCCACACCGCGTTATGTTGTGAGTCTGCCCCACTCTCGCACCGCGCTGCCTATTCCCCTTGCCACGGCTCCTCCCCCTCCACTCGACCCCCGGTGTCATGGCTCGCACGCTCCTCTCGCTCTTCGCTCTCGTTCTCCTGCTCCCCGGCTGTGACCTCTGGGACCACGGCGGCGAGACCCCCGACCGCCCCGCTCTCCTCCCCCTCGCTGAGGGCACGGAATGGGCGATGGCCTTCACCCGCACGAACGCCGACGGCGAGGTCACCGAAGCGACGACGGACACGCTTCGCGTCGTGGGCAGCATCCGGGTCGAGGGCGAGCGGTGGGCCGAGATCACCTGCTCTCGCTCCCGCGCGACGTGCATCCCCGGCGGGTTCTACACCAACCGGGAGGACGGCGTCTGGAAGTGGGAAGGCCCCGACTCCGACGCAACTCCCTACCTCCTCTACAAGTATCCCGCCCGCGTCGGCGCGACGTACGAGCTGCCCGGCCCGACGAACTTCACCGTGACGGTGCTCGCGCAGAACGTGCCCGTAGAGACGCCCGCTGGCACCCTCCGCGCCTACCACTACGAGCTCGAGACCGACATGGTCTATGACTACCCGGTCCGCGAGGGCGACGGCCGGCTCGACCGGTTCCTCGTCCCCGGCCAGGGCTTCGCGTTCATCGGCTGCTCGTTCCTCCGCACGAACGACAGCGGTGAGCTTGTCCTCCATTCCCGGTTCGACTGGCAGTTGATTGACGTCCTCACGCCGTAGCAGACGGCGCCCGCGTAGAAATGACAAGCCCCGGCCGCCTGCATGGCGGCCGGGGCTTCGTACGTGTAGCGTTCGCGCGCGAGCGTCAGCTCATCGGGGCGGGCGTGACGGCCTCGACGCGGCTGATCTCGGGGATCGACCGCTTGAGCGCCTGCTCGATCCCGGCGCGGAGCGTCATCATGCTCATCGGGCACGTCCCGCACGCGCCGAGCAGTTCGAGCTCGACCACGAACTCGTCGGTGACGCTCTGGAGACGGACGGAGCCGCCGTCGGCCATGAGGTACGGGCGGATCTGGTCGAGGGTCTCCTCGATTCGCTGGTGGAGGGCCGGGTCGGTGTGGATCGTCTCAGGCATAGGGAGTGGCGGCTGGCGGAATCGGGGAGTATAACGCCGGAGAGGGCCGAAAGATCGCGCGGGGTCGCCCGCTTGGCAGCGAATTCGCGGGGTCAGCGGTAGAGGATCTCCACCTGCGGCGTCGGCGGGAGGTCGGCGTTGCGGATCGAGATCTGCTGCGCGGCGAGCTCGGCGATTCGGCGGAAGGCGCGGGCCGAGATGCTGTCCGGGTCTTTCTCGACGATTGGCGTGCCGTGGTCGCCGCTCTCGCGGAGGCTCTGCTCGATCGGGATCTCGCCGAGGAACGGGACGGCGATGTCCTCGGCGAGCCGGCGCGCGCCGCCCTCGCCGAAGAGGTAGTACTTCCGGTCCGGGAGGTCCGGCGGCGTGAAGTACGCCATGTTCTCGACGATCCCGAGGACCGGCACGTTGACGTTCCCGAACATCGCCACGCCCTTGCGGGCGTCCGCGAGCGCCACTTCCTGCGGCGTCGAGACGATGATGGCGCCCGTCAGCGGGACGGTCTGCACGATCGTGAGCTGGATGTCGCCCGTGCCGGGCGGGAGGTCGAGCACGAGATAGTCGAGGTCGCCCCACGCGGCGTCGTTGAGGAACTGGCGGACGGCGGACGAGACCATCGGGCCGCGCCACACGACGGCCTGCTTCTCATCGACGAGGAAGCCCATCGAGAGGAGCTTGACGCCGAACTTTTCGAGCGGGACGATCTTCCGGTCCTCGCCCACGCGCGGCTTCTCGCTGGCCGGGATGCCGAACATCGTCGGGACGGACGGGCCGTAGATGTCGGTGTCGACGAGCCCGACGGCCGCGCCGGTCTGCGCGAGCGCGACGGCGAGGTTCGCCGCGACCGTGCTCTTGCCGACGCCGCCTTTGCCACTCGCGACGGCGATGATGTTTTTGATCCCGCCCATCACCGGCGGCTGCCGGCCCGGCCCGGCCGCCGCGCCCGGCTTGCTCGTCACGTTCGAGGTCATATTGACCGTCACCTCCGCGTCGGCGTCGACGAGTTCGTGGACGGCCTTGACGCACGCGCCGCGGATCTGCTCTTTCAGCGGGCAGGCGGGCGTCGTGAGGATGACGGTGAACGTCACCCGCTTGCCGTCGACTTCGACGTCCTTCACCATGCCGAGGGTGACGAGGTCTTTGCCGAGGTCGGGCTCGATGACGTTCGAGAGCGCGTCGAGAACCTGTTCGCGAGTCATAGCTGCGGGATCAGAGGAAGCGTGCGGAGTGGGGCGGGAGTGCACGGCAGCGCCGGGCGCGGGTTCCCTCTAGAGGGAGACGAAGAGCGGAAGAGCCGAGGAGCGGAAGAGGTCAGCCCTCGCTCTCGCGCTCCGTAGCTCCTCGATTCGTCGTCTCCTAGCCTCCTCCCTCTGCCATCCACCGGAGGGCGAGGCCGTGGCGGAGGCCGCGCGGGCTCGGGCGGATCGCGTCGAACCCGAAGCGCCGCATGAACGCGTCGAGGATCAGCACGCCGGCGGCGTACACGTCGGCGCGGCCGGCGAGGAGCGCCGGGTCGAGCGCGAGCACGTCGTCGGCCGAGAGCGTCAGCAGGCGGTCGCGCCACGCGCGGACCGTCGCGGCATCGACCGGATCGGTGGGCGCGTCGGGGTGTTCGAGCGCGCCGAGCACGCGGACGGTGCCCGACGAGCCGAGGAGCGGCAGGCTGTTGTCCACGTCGAGCCCGGCGAACACGTCGGCGACGACCTCTTCGGCGCGGCCGATGGCGTAGTCCGACGGCGGCAACGTCGGGAAGCAGCGCTCCGTCAGCCGCACCGAGCCGATGTCCACGCTCACCCGCTCCGGCTCGCCCGCGTCAGCACGCCCGGTGACGACTTCGGTCGAGCCGCCGCCGATGTCGACGACGCACGCGGCGGCGAGGTCGGGGAAGGCGGAGCAGGCGGCGCGGAAGGTCCACAGCGCCTCCACGTCGCCCGAGATCATCTGATAGTCGAGGCCGAGCGCGCGGACGCGCTCCTTCAGTTCGTCGAGGTTCTGCGCATCGCGCGACGCGCTCGTCGCCCCGATTATGACGGTCTCGGCTCCGAACTCCTCGGCGCAGGCTCGGTAGTCCGTGAGCGCGGCGATCACCCGGCCGATGGCTTCGGGGGCGAGGCGTCGGTTCGCGTCCACGCCCTGCCCGAGCCGGACGTAGCGATCCTCTTCGTGGACGATGGATAGCTGCCCCTTCCCCACGTCGCCGATGAGCAAAAGGGCCGTGTTCGTCCCCACGTCTACCGTAGCGATGCGCGTCGTCGATTCCATGTCAGGCGTCCAATTCATTTGAGGCGATAGAAAAACATCTTTGTCATTGCGAGGAGCGCAGCGACGAAGCAATCTCCTCCGGTCTGCTAGAGTCGGGAGATTGCCACGTCGCTACGGGACAAGTCCCTCCGCTCCTCGCAATGACAGCTTTGGGTTGTCAGGCGTCCGATTTTTTAGTCACGATCAGGCTCCACCACTCGTTCTCCGTGGCCTCGTCGTAGAGCGCGAGCCCGGCGGCGTCAATCGAGGCGAGCAGCACGTCGCGGTCGGTTTGCAGCAGGCCGGCGAGCACAAGCCGCCCGTCCGGCGTCAGCTTCTCGGCGAAGCGGGGCATGAGGTCGAGCAGCACGTTCCGGTTGATGTTGGCGAAGACGAGGTCGAATGGCCCCTCCGGCACCACGTCGAGCCCGCCCTCGCGGACCTCGAAGCGGTCGCCGACACCGTTGAGCAGGGCGTTCTCCGTCGCGTTCACGCTCGCCCACGGGTCGATGTCGAAGCCGACGGCCGAGGCCGCGCCGAGCTTGAGCGCGGCGATGCCGAGCACGCCCGTGCCCGTCCCCGCATCGAGCACCGTTTCGCCGCCGTGCACGACAGCCGGTAGGAAGCCGAGCACGAGCCGCGTGCTCTCGTGGTAGCCCGTCCCGAAGCTCATCTTCGGGTCGATCTCCAGCAGCATCTTGTCGGCGTGTTCGGGCGGCACGTCAGCCCACGTCGGTTTGATCAGGAAGCGGCCGACGGCGAGCGGGCGAATCGTCTCCTCCCACTGCGCGTTCCAGTTCTCCTCGCTGACGATCCGCTCCTCGATGGCGACGGGCAGGTCGTGGGCGAGGAGCCAGTGCTCGATGGCCTCGCGGCGGACGTCGCTCCAGCGCCCCGCCGGGGCGTAGGCCTTGAGGAGGTCGTCGTCCTGCTCGAAGCTCTCGAAGTCGAGGTCGGTCAGCTCGGCGATGAGGAATTCGTGATAGCGATCCGGGACGCGGAGGACCAGTTCGAGCGTTTTCATGCAGGGGCAGAGGACGAAGAGAGCGAGGTGAGTCTGCCCCTACGCCTCGGACACCGTCGTGTTCGCTTCCTCAGGCGGGGCCGGCGGCGCGGGCGGCGGCGGCGCACCATCCGCCCGCTCGACGACGATGCCCCACGCGCCTGGATCGACGGGCGAGCCCTGGCTGAAGTCGCCGAAGGCGTGGGAGTCGTCCGTCTGGAAGTGGACGGTGTAGGTCCCCGCCGGGAGCGTGACCGTCCCCTTGAATTGCCGGTTCTTGCGCGAGCCGCCAGCGGACTCCGTGTTCGAGCGCGTCATCTCCCACACGAGATCGTTCGCGCGCTCGTCGATGATCCAGCCGTAGTCGTAGCGGTCGGTGAGGAGGATCTCGCCGACGGCGTAGATGCGGAGCGTCGTCTCTTCGTCGAGCGTGAAGGTGCGCGCGACCTCCTCGCCGTTGCGCAGGGGCGCGAGGCGGACGGGGAGCGCGCCGTCCGGGCTCCGTGGAGGCGTCGGACCGTAGTCATACCCTTCGCGCTCGCTGCTCCGCGCCACCTCGATGCCGGGCACCTCGCCGTCGAGGGCGAAGAGCGTGACGCCCCACCGCTCGGGGTGGTCCGGCGGGTCGCCGCGCCAGCGCGCGGGGCTGTGCGAGTCGTCGGAGGCGAAGTGGAGGGTGTACGTCGCGGGCGGGAGGACGAAGCTGGCCTCTTCGACGCGGTTCCGCTTCTCGCCGCCGGCGTGGTGGGTCTCGTCGTAGTCCATCTCCCACACCGTCCCGTTCCCGTCGCGGATCAGCCAGGCGTGGTCGTAGGGGTCGCCGCGCCGCATCTCGCCGAGGGCGTAGGCCCAGACGCGGAGCGAGTCGTCGAGGGTAAACGTGGCCGTTTCGAGTGCGTCGTCGCCCACGCCCGTCATCTCGACGACCTTCGGCAGTTGGGTCCACGGGTCGAAGGGGGCGACGCGGTCCGGGGTGTCGGTGTAAAGGTAGAGCCCCCACGCGGCCGGGTCGAGCGGGGGGTTCGCCGTCCACCCGTCGGCGTCGTGGGAGCCGTCGGTCTCGAAGGCGGCGCGGTAGAGGCCGGGGGCGAGGTCGATCGTCCCCTGGTAGCGGCGATTCTTGATCGAGCCGCCGGCCCACTCGGTGTTCTCCTCCGTCATCTCCCAGACGCGCTCACCCGTCGCGAGGTCGTCGATCCAGCCGTAGTCCGTCGCGCCTCGGTAGAGTTCGCCGGTGGCCGCGATGCGGAGGGATGCCGGGTCCGTCACCTTGAACGTGTAGACGAGGCGGTCGCCGCCCCGCACGGATGAGATGGACGTGCTCCCATTTCCAATCGTGATGGTGTGGGAGCCGCTGCTACGCCGCCCCGCCGGCCCACCGGCCCAGAGCAGGTCCGCTCCGGCCGGCGCGGTGTTCCGCTCATCGCTCCCCGTGAGGCGCTCGGCGACCGCGGCATCGGCGGGGTCCACGAGGTCGAGGCGGAAGGCCCACTTGCTCTGGTCGGACTCCCACGCGCGGTTGCCGAAGCGGAGCAGGCCCGTCATCCACTCCCCTACCGACTCCGCCTGCTCGACGGGCCGCAGCGGGTCGCCGAAGGTCGCGAAGTAGGCGTCGTAGGTCCCGGCGTCGAGCGTGATCGTATCGGCGACGATGGCGAGCGTGCCGCGCGGGCGGCTCGCCAGCTTCGGCGTCATCTGCCAGACGACGGCGCGGTCCTCGCGGCGGACGATCCAGCCGTAGGCCGCGAGGGCGGAGTCCGTCTCGAACGAGCCGACGGCCGCGATGGCGAGTTGGACGGGCTGCGCGAGGCGGAACGCGTCGTGGCGGAGCCGGTCCTCGTCCCACCCCCCGCCGAAGTCGACGAAGTTGCCGTGGTCCTCGTGGCTGGAACAGGACCGCACGACGAAGGCCACGGCGAGGCCGAAGAGGGTGACAAGGAGGAGTCGGGAGACGCCGCGCTGCGTCATACGTGGGGAGGGCACGGTGGGAGAACGTTAAAGCGCCGGAAGGGAGCGCTAGGGGGCGGTACGGGGACCGCCGCCAGAAGTTACCCCGCCGGGTTGCGGGCGGGCGACGGTATATTGGCCGGGCCCCGGCGCCGCTTCGGCCCGACGTATCCGAGGCGATCGCGTTTCGAGACCGCCGTGCAACTCGGTCCCCCCTCCGCTCGCTATGCAGACGGATCGCGCCCGCTCACCCACTCCGAGGACCCCTGCCTACCGTGCAGCTTCCTTCGCTCCCGCTTGACCGCGTCCTCCCGGCGCTGGCTGGGGGGCGCGCGCGACGCGCCTTGCTGTGGACGGCGTTGGCGCTGGGGACGCTCCTCGTCATCACGTACCACGCCGGCATCACGGCCGTCGGCGAGCCGCCCTCGACGGCGACGTTGGTCCTCGTCAACTTCGGCGTCGCGGCGTGCGTCGGCCTGCTGGCGTTCCTCGTCTCCGGGCTGTTCACCCGGCGCGTGTTCAACCCCGTACGCGCGCTGTGGACCCCGCTCGTGGTCGGCGGGCTCGGGGCGGCGCTCGAAGTCACCCTCGTCACGATGGGCGGCCCGGCCGAGGTAGACCTCCAGACCGGCGTGCCCGAGGGGTTCGGCGACGTGACGCAGGTGGTCGGCGTGGCCCTCGTCGAGACGATCGTGGCGCTCGCGCTCCTGTTCTCGCTGCGCACGCTCGTGCTCTTCAAGCGGACCTCGGGCAGTGTGCGCAACTGGCGGATCATGCTCGGCACGATGACGGCCGCCGCCCTCGTCCTCCTCGGCCACGGCGCGACCGACGCCGTCAACGACAACGTCCTCCACATCGTGCTCGTCGGTGCGGCCATCGTGGCGATGGTGATGAACGCGTTCCGCCTCGCGTGGATCGTTTACCTCCCGTTCCGGCAGAAGATGCTGACGCTCGGGCTGGGCGTCGGGCTCATCGTCCTGCTCGCCTACATGCTGCAGATGCGCTACATCGAGGCCGGCGTCTCCCTGCGCGACATGCCGGCCGTCGGGCCCGAGATGGAACTCACGCTCGCGGCCGTGTTCTCGCAGCCGCTCAGCCAGTTCGTGATGATGGCGTTCGGCTTCGGCGTGCTCTACGCGACGACGGCCGTGCTCTCGCTCCTCTTCCACCTCCCCACCGCCGCCGCCCTCCAGCAGAAGACCGGCGAGATGGAGGCGCTGCAGGCCCTCGCCCGCCTCTCCGGCGAGGTCTTCGACCGCGACAAGCTCGTGGACACGATCGCGGGCGCACCCGTCGAGGCCGGCGTCGCGCAGGCCGCGTGGCTGGCGCTGATCGACGAGGGCAGCGGGTCGCTCGCGCCCCACGTCACGTCGGCCTTCGGGCTCACGCCGATGCAGATCAAAGCCCTCGTCGACTACGAGATGCTCGCGCGCGACGCCCTCAGCGCGAAGACCCCGCTCCTCCTGCGGCAGGCCCCGGCCGACCACCGCGTCCGCGCGCGCCCCGGCGACGGGATCGGCAGCCTCCTCGTCCTCCCGCTCCACGCCCACGGCGAGCCGCTCGGCGCGCTCTTCGCCACGCGCGCCGTCACGGAGGGGTTCGAGAACGACGACGTCGACGCCCTCGTCGCCTTCGCCGGGCAGGCCGCCCTCGCCCTCAACAACGCCGACCTCTTCGCCGAGCGGCTCGAACGCGAGCGGCTCCAGCGCGAGCTCGCGATCGCACGCGAGGTCCAGCAGCGGCTCCTCCCGCAGTCGCTCCCCGACGCGCCCGGCGTCGCGCTCTCCGCCCTCAGCATCCCCGCCGCCGAGGTCTGCGGCGACTACTACGACTTCGTCGAGATCGGCGACGGCTGCTTCGGCGTGATCGTCGGCGACGTGTCGGGGAAGGGCACGAGCGCGGCGTTCTACATGGCCGAGCTGAAGGGCATCTTCCAGTCGGCGAGCAAGCTCACGCGCTCCCCCGCCGAGTTCCTCTCGCGGGCGAACGAGGCGCTCGCGGGCTCGCTCGGCAAGAACGCGTTCATCACGGCCGTCTACGGCATCATGGACACGGTGGCGGGCACGTTCACGCTCGCCCGCGCCGGCCACTGCCCCGTCGCCCACGCCCACGCCGACGGCACCGTCGACCTCCTCCGCGTCGGCGGGCTCGGGCTCGGGCTCGACCGCGGGCCGCTCTTCCGCCGCGCCCTCAAAGAGCAGCAGATCGCGCTCCGCCCCGGCGACGCCTTCGTGCTCTACAGCGACGGTCTCGTCGAGACCCGCGACCGGGCGGGCACGGGCGAGGAGTACGGCTACGAGCGGCTCGCCGCCGCCGTGGCGAAGCACCGCACGCTCGCCCCCGACGCCTTCCGCGATGCCCTCCTGCACGACCTCCAACGGTTCGCCGGCCACGACGTGTGGGACGACGACCTCACCCTCGTCATCGTGAAGTGGGAGGGCCTGCCCAAGCTCGCTGCCACCAACGGCGAGGCACAGGCTGCCGAGGTCGCCCGTTCGGCCTGATTCTTGTCTTTCCTGCTCCCGACGCGCCCCGTCGCGTCTCCACCGATCACCCTACGCCCAACCCCGTGAGTTCCTTCTCCGTCACCTTCCGCTCGCCCGACGACGAGGTCTGCGTACTCGACCTCAAGGGCGAGCTCGACGCCCACACCGCCAGCGAGCTCGAAGCGGCCTTCCAGAAATGCCTGGACGACCAGCGCTCGCGCATCATCGTCCACGGCGGCGACCTCCAGTACATCTCGTCGGCCGGGCTCGGCGTCTTCATGGCCTACATCGAGGAGGTCCGCGAGCAGGGTGGCGACATCAAGATCGCCGCGCTCCAGCCCCGCGTCTACAACGTGTTCGACCTGCTCGGCTTCCCCGTGCTCTTCGACATCACCTCGACCGAGGACGAAGCCGTCCAGCGTTTCAGCGACGACGGCGCCTGACCCCGATGGCCGCCTCCGCTCCCACCGTCACCATTCCCAGCGCCACGCGCTACCTCAAGCGCGTCCGCCGCTTCGTGGACCAGCAGGCCACGGCCGCCGGCCTCTCCGAGCGCGCCGTCGACGAGATGATGCTCGCCGTGGACGAGGCCTGCGCAAACGCCATCGAGCACGCCTACGGCGGGCGGGCGAACGGGACCGTCGAGGTGACGACGGAGCGGGCCCCCGGCCTCTTCACCGTCATCATCCGCCACACCGGCGTCCCCTTCGACCCGAGCACCTACCAGCCGCCCGACGTCGCCCGGTCCATCCACGAGCGGCGGAAGGGCGGGTTCGGCGTCGCGCTGATGCACCGGCTCGTGGACACCGTCGAGTTCCGACACCGCGGCGACGCCAGCGAGGTCTGCCTCGTCAAACGCCTCAACGGCAACGACGGCGAAGCGGCCTCGGATTGAACCTCGGTTTGCACCACTATTCGCCGATGAGTCCGACCAAGCTCTTCTCGCTGCTTGCCGCCTGCGGTGTCCTCAGCGGATGTAACTACCTCGAAGAGCGGAGGCTCTGCTCACAGGTTGAGACTGATTTACAAGTTGATCTAGCGTCGTGCCCTGATTTAATCTCCTTCGAACAACGCGGATGGGCTGAGGAAAGCACCGAAAAAGCTCTGCTTCGCTTGGATGAGAGCGACTGTGCAATGCTATCTGTAGCTCCCTTCGACACTGCCACAGCGAAAGCACGATTGGGTTACCGAGGCGTATTCGAGTCCTACTCAAACCAGGCTTTCCGACGGTGGACATGGGGCGATTGGCCGATTGACGCCATCCAGTACGTCTTCAGTGCGAACACGTGCTTGCTGTCTAGGGACGCTCACTTCGAATAGTCGCTCAGTCTGCACGCTCGATATCAGCGTGGCAGTGAAGCAATTCCTCGGACGCTAACCCGCGACGCCGCGGTAGAGAACGGCAACTTCAAAACCATCTCGCCGTTCGACTCAGACGGCTCAGCTACCTGACCTCCTCACCATGCGTACCTACACCATCGTCATCGAGCGCGACCCCGAAACCAAGCTGCTCGTCGGCTACGTCCCCGGCTTCCCCGGTGCGCACTCGCAGGCCGAAACGCTCGATGAACTCGACGCGAACATGCGTGAGGTGATCGAGATGCTGCTGGAGGACGGGGAGCCGGAGTTTGAGGGCGAGTTCGTCGGAACGCACCAAATCTCAGTCGCTGCCTGAACTCGAGGACGCTGTGGGCAACGTCCCAGTTCTTTCACCGCAGGAAGTGATCCGTCTGCTCCGTACGCTCGGATTCGAGGAAGTCCGTCAGCGCGGCTCGCACAAGCAGTTCCGTCATCCCGACGGGCGCGCCACGACCGTGCCGTTCCACAACGGCCGCGACATCGCGCCGTCGCTCCTCCGCAAGATCGCGCACGACATCGGCGTGACCGTCGAACAGTTGCTCGGACGCTAGCCGGCGACGCCACGGTAGAGGGAGACGACGCCGAAGATGAAGTGGGATCGAACGGAAGGAGCGGTACGTTGGACGAGAAACCCATCGAAGCCATGAACGCGAATGTCATCGTATCTCGCCACCCCGACGTTGTCAGCGGCGCTCTTGTGTTCGCCGGAACGCGCGTGCCTGTCCAAACACTCGTGGACTACATCAAATCGGGCGAAACCCTCGATCGCTTCCTCGAAGGCTTCCCCACTGTGCGGCGTGAGCAGGCCGAAGCGTACCTCGAAATGACGTTGGCCGACGCCGAGGCCCATGCCTGACCCGGCCGCTACCGTTCGTGTCCTGCTCGACGAAAACGTGGACCGGCTCCTCACCCCGCTGTTCGATCCAGCATTTCGTGTCGTCATCCAGCATTTCGTGTCGTCACCGTGCAGGAGCAAGGATGGGCCGCCAGGAAGAACGGAGACTTGATCCGCGCGGCGGCAACGGAGTTCGACGTGTTTGTGACGATGGACCGCAATCTCCCGTACCAGCAGAACCTGCAAGCGCTCGGCCTAGCCGTGGTCGTGCTCAGCGCTCGAAGCAACGCTTACGCGCACGTCGCTCCGCTCATGCCCCGCGTCAACGACGCGATTCGTTCGGCCACGCCGGGCGAAGCTGCCGTCGTCGGGCGCTAGCCGGCTACGCCGCGGTAGAGGGAGGCGACGCCGAAGGTGAGCCGTTTCGCTTTGGGCTTTTCAAACCCCGCCTCGCGCATCACGCGGAGGAAGTCGTCGCCGTCGGGGAAGGCCTGGATGGACTCGGGGAGGTAGGCATAGGCCCCGCTGTCGCCGCTGACGGCGCGGCCGACGCGCGGCAGGATCTGGCTCGAATAGAACCCGTAGAGCTGCTTCATCGGGAACGCGCGCGGCCGGCTGAACTCCAGCACGACGAGCACGCCGCCGGGCCGCAGCACGCGGCGTAGCTCGGCGAGCCCGCGCCCGAGGTTCTCGAAGTTGCGCACGCCGAAGGCCACGAGCACGGCGTCGAACGCGCCGTCCTCGAACTCCAGATTCTCGGCGTCGCCGCGCTGGAGCGTGATGCGGTGGTCGAGCCCGCGCGCCTTCAGCTTCTCGCGGCCGAAGGCCAGCATCTCCTCGGCGATGTCGACGCCGATGACTTCGTCCGGCCCGAGCTTGAGGGCCTCGACGGCGAGGTCGGCCGTGCCGGTGGCGACGTCGAGGATGCGGCGCGGCGGGCGGTCGAGCGCGCGGCCCGCCATCTTCACCGCCTGCGTCCGCCAGACCTTGTCGATGCCGAGCGAGAGCACACGGTTGAGGAGGTCGTACTTCGGCGCGATCGCGTCGAACATCGACTCGACCTCGCGCTTCTTCCCCTCGACCTCGCCGATCGGGGGCTTGTGCGTGGCGTCGGGCATCTAGCTGAGGGTGTGGCTGAGGTTGAGGAGTTCGTAGTCGATCTGCTTCTTCCGCTCGCAGACCTGCCGCAGCGGCGTCAGCTTCACGTCGCCGTTGACGATTCCGACCATCACGTTGTCGTGGCCCTCCATGAGCGCCTCGACGGCGGCGGAGCCGAGGCGGCTGGCGAGCACGCGGTCGCGCGCGCTCGGCGAGCCGCCGCGCTGGATGTGGCCGAGGATGCACACGCGGAGGTCGATGGGGTCGAACGCGGGGTCGCCCTTGAGCGCCTCGGCGATCTTCACCGCCCCGCCCATCTCCTCGCCCTCGGCGACGACGACGATCGACGAGCGGTGCTGGCTCGCCATGAGCGAGAGGATCCGCTCCTTGATGGCGTCCATCCGCGTGAGCGTCTCGGGGATGAGCACGAGCTCGGCCCCGCCGCCGATGCCGCAGTTGAGCGCGATGAACCCGGCGTCCTGCCCCATCACCTCGATGAGGAACAGCCGGTCGTGCGCGTCGGCCGTGTCGCGGATGCGGTCGATGTTCTCGATGGCCGTGTTGAGCGCGGTGTCGTAGCCGACGGTCTCGTCGGTGCCGAAGAGGTCGTTGTCGATCGTGCCGGGGCAGCCGACGACGGCGATGCCGTGCTCCTCGTGGAGCATCGCGGCCCCCATCAGCGTCCCGTTCCCGCCGATGGCGACGAGCGCGTCGAGCCCGCCGTTGCGGACGGCGGCGGCGGCGAGCTCCCGGCCCTCGGGCGTGCGGAAGCGGTTGGAGCGCGCGCTCTTGAGGATCGTCCCCCCTTTGCCGAGGATGTTCGACACACTCTGCCGGTCCATCTGCACGAGGTCTCCGTCGATGAGCCCGGCGTAGCCGCGGCGGATGCCGACGACCTCCAAATCGTCTTGGATAGCGCGGCGGACGACGGCGCGGATGCAGGCGTTCATGCCGGGTGCATCACCGCCGGAGGTGAGCACGCCGATCCGGTTTATTTCTGCCATGATGAAGCTCGGTCGAGAGGGTGGGAAGCGGGCCGCGCAAAACCTACGCGCCACGCCGTCACCGGGCACGGGGCCGCCACGCCGTTGCGCTTCGTTTCACGCATTACGCGCATTCAGCTCTGCGCGCTCTTCGCGAGCGGGCGGGCGACGATGATGCCGGTCTGCGCCTTCACCCCGTTGACGTAGTCCGCGAGGTCGTCGCTGATCTTGACCTCGCCGGAGAGCGAGGCGTGGAGGAAGCCGGTGCGGCCGTCGTCGTGCTTGTACACGAAGCCGGTGTGGGTCACGTCGAGCCCATCGATCCCCGTCGCCGTGGCGATGATGTCGCCGGCGCGGAGCTGGTCGTAGACGCTACGGATCTTGTCCTGCGGCACGTAGAAAATGCCGTGGTCTTCGAGCCCCGCCTCGACCTGCTGGATGCAGGCGAACAGGCTGTCGTTCCCAGCGAGCTTCGGGTACGCATCGCGGTGGCCGCTCATGAAGTCGATCGTCTTGTCGAACGGCTCGCCGAACGTGCGCGAGACGACCTCGACGTTCCCGCGCCGGGCGTTGTCGAGCATCCAGTCGGAGAAGTAGTGGAGGCGGCTGCAATAGCCGTCGAGCGTGCCGCCGCGGTAGCGGAGGTCTTCGAGGTTCTCGATGTACGTCGCGTAGCTCGGGTCCCCCGCCTCGACCGCCTGCGCGAGCGCGACGACGTTCTCGACGTAGGTCACGCAGTCGAAGCCCATGAGGTCCACGACGAGCGCTTCCTGCTCGGCCTCGTCGAGCATGCCGGCGAGGTAGGGCCGCCCGAGGAGCTGCACCCCGATCTGCTGCGCGATCTCGCCGAGGGGGCGCGCCGCGAGGTCGTTCTCCCGCGCGTACGCCATGACGTCTTCGAATGCCCGAAACGTCGCGGAGTCCGACAGCGCCACGTCCGACGCCGGGGCGACGGGCGTCACGACCTCATCGGCCGGGGGAGCGGGATCGGACGGTTCGGAGCCACAGGCGGCCAGGAGCAGGCCCGCGAGGAGGACGGAGAGGGAGCGGAGGCGCATCGTCGGAGAAGGAGGGTTCGGGGGCGGGAGAGCGGGGTGATGTACGCGCGTCGTCCACGGTTTGTCCACACGGTGGATTAAAAGTTCGTTCAGTCGAACGGCGTGTCGGGCGACGGCGCCCATCCCGTTCGCCAGCAGGCGTCGATGGTGAGCGCGGTGGCGAGCCGCCGCTTGTAGTCGGCCTGCGGGATCTCCTCGGCCCCGAACTGTTCGAGGTGCGGCGTGACGAACTGCGTGTCGAGCAGGCCGAACCCGCCGCGCCGGAGCGCCGCGACGAGGTGCACGAGCGCCACCTTCGAGGCGTCGCGGGCGCGGGAGAACATCGACTCGCCGAAGAACGCCCCGCCGATCGCGACGCCGTAGAGCCCGCCGACGAGCTGCCCCTCCGCCCAGCACTCGACGGAGTGCGCGAACCCGCGCCGGTGGAGCGCCGTGTAGACCGCGACGAGTTCCTCCGAGATCCACGTCGACTCCCGGCCGGGCGCGGGCTCGGCGCAGGCCCGCATCACGGCCTCGAACGCCCGGTCCGGGACGACCTCGAACGACGCGCGGCGGACGAGCTTGCGGAGGTTTTTTGAGACGTGAAACGTGTCGAGCGGGATGATGCCGCGCGGGTCCGGGTCCATCCAATACACGGCGCCGGCCTGATCGGGATCGGCCATCGGGAAGAGGCCGAGCCGGTACGTGTAGAGCAGGAGGTCGGGCGAGAGGGGCGGATCGGACATGCCGGAAGACGGGCGAATGGCGTAGTTTCTGGAGGGCCTGCCGCTCGCCCTCGTCTCCGCCTCTAGCCCCCGCGCACCCATGAAGTTCCAAGCTCTCGTCCACGACCAGCCCCTCGAGCTCGAGCTCGACGGCGACACGCTCACGATCGACGGCGAGCGCGCCGACTACACCTTCCGGCGCATCGCCCCGAACGAAGTCCTCCTCCTCCTCGACGGCCGCAGCTTCCCGTTCACCGTCGAGCCGCAGCGCGACGGCACGGTGCGGCTGACGCACGCCGGGCGCAGCCTGCCCGTGCGCGTGAAGACCGAGCGCGACCTGCTCCTCGAATCCTTCGGGATGGAAGCCGCCGCCGCCACGGCCGACCGCGAGCTGCGAGCGCCGATGCCGGGCCTCGTCCTCTCTGTCCTCGTCGAGCCGGGGCAGGAGGTGGCCGAAGGCGCGGGCCTCGTCGTGCTCGAAGCGATGAAGATGGAGAACGAGCTGCGCGCCGCCGCCGCCGGCACCGTCGCCACCGTCCACGTCGAGCCCGGCAGCCCCGTTGGCAAGAACGACCTGCTGGTTAGCTTCGCTTGAGTCGAGTGTCCTGAGTCGGGAGTCGAGCGTCTCTCCGACTCGGCCGACGCTCGACGCCCGACCCTTGACCCTCGACTCATGATCTTAGTCACCGGCGCCACCGGGTTCCTCGGGTCCGTGCTCGTCCGCCAGCTCCTGGCCGAGGACGAGCCCGTCCGCATCCTCCGCCGCGCCTCGTCCGCGCTCGACCTCCTCGGCGATGCCGCCGACCACGTCGAGCACGCCGTCGGCGACGTGACGGACGCGGCTTCGGTGCGCGAGGCGATGCGCGGGGTGGCGTCCGTCTACCACACCGCTGCATTCGTCGGGTTCGGCGGGGCCAGCGATGCGGACAAGCTCCACGCCGTGAACGTCGCCGGCACGGCCCACGTCGTCGACGCCGCGCTCGCGGAGGGCATCGGCCGGCTCGTGCTCACGTCCAGCCAGGCCGCGTTCGGCCGCGCGGAGAAGCCGACGGGCGTGATCGACGAGACGGCGGTGTGGGTCCCGTCGAAGACGAACACGGCCTACGCCCGGAGCAAGCATCAGGCGGAGCTCGAAGTCCACCGTGGGGTGGCCGAGGGGCTCGACGCCGTGATCGTCAACCCGTCGATGATCTTCGGGCCGGGGCGGGCGGGCGAGAACACGATGGAGATCGTGGACAAGGTGCGCCGGGGAAGGATGCCGGCGGCCCCGGCAGGCGGGACGAACGTGGTCGACGTGGAGGACGTCGCGGCCGGTCACCGCGCGGCGATGGCACGCGGGGAGACCGGCGAGCGCTACTTCCTCGGGAGTGAGAACCTCCGCTGGAAGACGATCCTCGACACGCTCGCCGAGGCTTTCGGCGTGCGCGGCCCGCGCGTCGTGCTCCCGCCGCCGCTCGCGCTCCTCGCCGGGACGCTCTCCGAGGCCGTCGCCGCCGTGACGCGCACGCGGCCGACGCTTACGCGCGAGACCGCCCGCATCTCGGCGCACCCCTTCCACTACGACAACGCGAAGGCCCGCGAGGCGCTCGGCGTCACGTTCCGTCCGTTCCGCGCCACCGCCGAGCGCATCGCCGCTGCACAGTCCGCCTCTCCTCGACCCTGAATTCCAACCGTAGAGACGCAACATGTTGCGTCTTTAGCGTACGGTCGATCCTGCGCCCCGCCTCAGTGCATCCCGTCGAACCCGAGCAGCGCGGGCAGCAGCATCACGCCCACGCCGAGCAGGATCATCACGAGCTGCCACACCGACTTGATCGCAGGCGTGCTGTGGTGGTGGTGAAGCTCGGGGATGAGGTCGCTGCCGGCGATGTAGAGGAACGAGCCCGCCGTGATCGGCAGGAGGTAGTCGGCGAAGCCCTCGACCTGCGCCCCGATCACGAGCGCGAGCACGGCCCCGACGACGGAGGCGAGCCCGGACGCGAAGTTGTAGAGCAGCGCCTTCTTCGGCTCGAACCCGCCGTAGACGAGCACGCCGAAGTCGCCGATCTCCTGCGGGATCTCGTGGAGCATCACCGCCACCGTCGTCACCACGCCCGTCGGGATCGAGACGAGGTAGGCCGCCGCGATCACCATGCCGTCGAGGAGGTTGTGGGCCGCGTCGCCGACGAGGTTCATCATCGCGAACGGCTGCACCGGCTCGGGCTTGACGTCGAGCGCGGCCGCCACTTCGAGTTCGGCGGCGGAGAGGGCGACGCCGTGGTCGTGCCGCCAGTGGAGGAACTTCTCGAGCACGAAGAACGCGATCACGCCCGCGAGCACGAGCAGGCTCGCCGTGCTGTCGCCGAGCGCCGCGAACGAGCGCGGGATGAGGTGGATCAGCGCGCCGCCGAGCATCGCCCCGACGGCGAACGAGACGAGGAGGAACACGATCCGCTCCAGCCGTTCGACGTTGAGCGAGAGCGTGAAGACGCCGACGAGCGAGACGAGGCTCACGAGGAGCACGCTGCCGAGCGCGTAGAGCCAGAGGTCCATGCAGAGACGAGAAGTGGGTGAGCCGAAAGGTACACCCGGAGCCGAGCGCACCCGCGCGCACCAGCTCGGCTCGGCCTCGTTCTTCATGGTTCGCTCCCCCACGCTCCCTACTGTACCTCTCCTCAACGCCCGATCGATGCATAATATTTGTCACTATCTCCTTATGATGTAACCTGATGCTTTCCAGTTCAGGACTCCGGTCATCGCTTATCCCCTCTCCCTATGAACCTCGTCCGCATCCTCCTCGTCGTCGCTGTCGCAGCAACGAGCGCTCACGCCCAGGCTCCGCCGGCCCCTGTCCTCGACGTGCACCTCCACGCCCTCGCGGCGGATGCGCAGGGACCGCCGCCGCTCGGGATGTGCGCGCCGTTCGAAACCTTCCCTGCGTGGGACCCGGCGCAGCCCTATGGCGCCGCGTTCATAACAATGATGAAGCAGCCAACGTGCTCCGATCCCGTGTGGTCGCCGGAGACAGACGAGGAGGTGATGCGGCAGACGCTCGATGTGCTGGAGCGGCGGAATATCATCGGCGTGGTGAGTGGCCCCGTCGAGCGCGTGGCGGCATGGCGAGCCGTTGCCCCCGAGCGGCTCATCCCCGGCCTCCTGTTCAACGTCGCCCGTGACACCGACATCACGCCCGACTCGCTCCGCCGTCTCGCCGAAACAGGGGCCCTGGACGTCTTCGGCGAGGTCACGAACCAATATGCCGGCATCGCGCCGGACGACGAGCGGATGGAACCGTACTGGGCGCTGGCCGAGGAGTTGGACATCCCCGTCGGCATCCACATCGGCCCCGGCCCCCCAGGCGTGCACTACCTCGGTGCCTCCGGCTACCGCGCCCGCCTCCACAGCGCACTCACGATGGAGGAGGTACTCGTGAAGCACCCCCGGCTCCGCGTCTACCTCATGCACGCGGGCTACCCCATGCTCGATGACCTCCTCGCCGTGCTCTATGCCCATCCGCAGGTGTATGCGGGCATCGGCGTCATCGTCTACACCCGGCCCCGCGCCGACTTCTACCGCTACCTGCGCGGGATCCTCGAGGCCGGCTTCGGCGACCGCGTGATGTTCGGCTCGGACCAGATGGTGTGGCCCGGCGTGATCGAGCGGGCCATCGCGGTCATCGAAGAAGCGCCGTTCCTCTCCGAGCAGCAGAAGCGCGACATCCTGTATAACAATGCCGCTCGGTTCCTCCGGCTGAGCGAGGACGAGATCGCACGGCACCACGGGCGGTAAGCCTATGCGCCCGGCTCCCGCAGCAGGCAGCGCTGGAGCTTGCCCGTCGGCGTAGATTCGGCTCCAGGTGTAGGGCTCGGCGGCTGAGCACGGCATCGGCCGCGCTCGTACGTTTCGGTCGCCTCTTCCTCGCGACCCTCTCGGAACGTCATGCGCCCGCTGATCTGTCTGCTCGCCCTCATGGCCCTGGCCGGCTCCCCCACTTCGGCCCAAGACGCCGTCCCGGCCATCCTCTCCATGCGTGAGCGAGCGGAGGTGCGCGACGCTTGGCTGGAGCGCCGTCTGGAGACGGTCATCCCCCTCGTGATGCGGCGAGCCGGCGTCGACATGTGGGTCATCAGCGCGCGCGAGTACAACGAAGACCCGGTGGCGCGGACGATGCTGCCGGCTACCTGGCTCAACGCCCGTCGCCGCACGATCCTGCTCTTCTACGACCGGGGCGAAGAGGAAGGCGTCGAGCGGCTCGCGATCGCCCGCTACGCGGTCGGCGAGGCGTTCCCAGCGGCGTGGGACCCGGACGCTCAGCCAGACCAGTGGGCGCGTCTCGCCGACGTCATCGCCGAGCGCAACCCCGAGCGCATCGCCATCAACCGATCCTCGACGTTCGCCCTCGCCGACGGGATGACCGACAGCGAATTCGACGGGTTGCAGGCGGCGCTCCCGGAGCCGTTCCGCGACCGCATCGTGTCGGGCGAAGCCCTGGCGGTGGGCTGGCTGGAGACCCGCATCCCCGAAGAGATGGTGGTGTACCCGACGATCGTCAAGATCGCGCAGGCCATCATCGCGGAAGGGTTCTCCGAGCAGGTCATCACGCCGGGCGTCACGACCGTCGAGGACGTCGAGTGGTGGTACCGCGACCGGGTGCGCGAACTCGGCCTCGTCACCTGGTTTCACCCGACGGTCTCGATCCAACGTGCGGAGAGCGGGCCCCGCAGCAACGACTTCTCCGACTGGGGAAGCGGCAACGGCACGATCGCTCCCGGCGACCTGCTGCACGTCGACTTCGGGATCACCTATCTCGGGCTGAACACGGACACGCAAGAGCACGCTTATGTGCTGCGCCCCGGCGAGCACGAAGCCCCGGCCGGCCTCCGGTCCGCCCTCGCGACAGGCAACCGCCTGCAAGACCTCCTCACCGACCAGTTTGCGACGGGCCGGACCGGCAACGAGATCCTGGCAGCGAGTCTGAGCGCGGCCGACCGGGAGGGGATCGAGGCGACGATCTACACCCACCCGATCGGGTTCCACGGACACGCGGCAGGGCCTGCCATCGGAATGTGGGACAAGCAAGACGGCGTGCCGGGGACGGGCGACTACCCGCTCTACCCAAACACGGCGTTCTCGATCGAACTCAACGCCGCCGTGCCGGTCCCCGAGTGGGGCGATCAGAAGGTGCGGATCATGCTGGAGCAGGACGCCTTCTTCGACGGCGCCTCGGTGTGGTACATCGACGGGCGGCAGACGGACCTCCACCTGATCCCCCGGCACTCGCACACCGGCCCGCTGCGCCCTTCGCCGAGCAGTCCTGGCGGGACGCAGTGATCTCCCCGGCACCGCGGACCAAGCGTCACGCGTCCTGCTCACGCAGCCGGAAGCGTTGGAGCTTGCCCGTCTGCGTGCGCGGGAGGGCGTCGACGAACGCCACCGCACGGGGGTATTTGTACGGCGCGATTTCGGCCTTTACGAAGTCCTGCAACGCCTTCGCGAGGTCGTCGCCCGGCGCGAACCCCTCGCGCAGCACGACGAACGCTTTGACGATCTGCCCGCGCGCCTCGTCCGGCACGCCGACGACGCCGCACTCAGCGACGGCGTCGTGCTTGAGGAGGGCGCTCTCGACCTGCAACCCGGAGATGTTGTAGCCCGATGAGACGATCATGTCGTCGGTGCGGGCTTGGTAGTGGAAGTAGCCGTCGGCGTCCATGATGTAGGCGTCGCCGGGGTAGTTCCAGCCGTCGCGGACGTAAGCGCGCTGGCGCGCTGCGTCGTCGAGGTAGCGGCAGCCCGTCGGGCCGCGCACGGCGAGGAGCCCGACCGTGCCGGGCGCGACCTCGTTCCCGTCGCGGTCCACGACTTTGGCCTCGTAGCCGGGGATCGGCTTGCCGGTGGTGCCGGGCTTGAGGGCGGCTTCGGGCGCAGAGATAAAGATGTGCAGCATCTCCGTCGAGCCGATGCCGTCGATGATCTTCAGGCCCGTCGCCTCGTGCCAGGCGTGGAACGTCGGCGCGGGGAGCGGCTCGCCGGCCGAGATGCACTGCCGGAGGCTGGAGAGGTCGAACTCGTCGAGCCGGCCGAGCATCGCGCGATACGCCGTCGGCGAGGTGAAGCAGACCGTCGCGCCGTGGTCGTGGATCGTCTGGAGGACCGACTCGACGCTCGGCTTCTCGATGAGCGCGCACGACGCGCCGATCCGCATCGGGAACAGGAGGTCGCCGCCGAGCCCGAAGGTGAACGCGAGCGGCGGCGAGCCGGTGAACACGTCGCCAGAGGACACGGCGAGGCACGATTTCGGGAAAGCGTCGCAGATCGCGAGCACGTCGCGGTGGAAGTGGGCGGTCGCCTTCGCCTGCCCCGTCGTCCCGCTCGTGAACGCGATGAGCACGACGTCGTCGGCCGCCGTATCGACGGCGTCGAACGTCTCGGGCATCGAGGCCATGCGCGCTTCGAGCCCGTCCGCGTCGTCGGTGTAGAAATAGAGGGTCGAGGTGAGGAGATCAGTCTGCGCCTGCGTCTTCTCCAGCTCGTCGCGGAAGCGAGCGTCGCAGAGCGCGTGGCTCACGTGGGCTTTATCGACGGTGTACGTCAGCTCGTACGCGCGGAGGAGGGGCATCGTCGTCACGCAGATCCCGCCGGCTTTGACGACGGCGAACCAGCACGCCGCGAGGCGGGGCGTGTTCGGGCCGCGCAGGAGCACGCGGTTGCCGGGCACGAGCCCGGTGTCGACCAGCACGTGCGCGATCCGGTTCACGTCGGCTGCGAACTCCCGATAGGTCTGCGTCCCGTCGGCGGTGTGGAACAGCACGCGCTCGCCGTGCCCGGCGGCGGTGGTTCCGTCCAGCAACTCGACGGCGCAGTTGAGGCGCGGCGGGTACGCGAAGTCGCCGTCGAGCAGGAGGTCGGGCCACAGCTCGCGCGGCGGGAGGTGGTCGCGGGCGAACGTGTCGGTGTGGGCGCTCGGCTCGGTCATGACTCAACTCGTGGGAGGACGGCGGTGGCTTCGATCTCGACGAGCGCGCCCGGCTCCAGCAAGTCGGCGACTTCGACGAGGGTCATCGCGGGATAGTGATCGCCGAAGACGACGCGGTAGGCAGCTCCGATAGCGCGCTGCGCGGCGAGGTAGGCCTGCTTGTCTGTGACGTACCACGTCATCCGGGCGACGTGCTCCGGCCGTGCTCCGCCCTCGCGCAGCACGGCGGCGATGTTCTCCAACGCCTGCCGCGTCTGCTCGGCGAAGTCGTCGGAAATGAGGCGCTGCTGGCCATCCCACCCGATCTGCCCGGCGACGAACAGGACCGGGCCATCGACGAGGACGCCGTTCGCGTAGCCTTTCGGCGGGAGCCAGTCCGGGGGCTGGAGGAATCGCATAAACGCAGAGTCTGTCATCCTGAGCGAAGGGAGCGCAGCGAACGCAGTCGAAGGATCTTTACGGGTACCCGCATGCTCGATCTGCGCGACGTGCCGCGACAGATCCTTCGGCTCCGGCCCTCCGGGCCTCCGCTCAGGATGACACGGTGGAAGGACATCACTCGGCCTCTTTCAGTAGCTGGCGGGCGATGACGAGGTGCTGGATTTCGGTCGCGCCCTCGTAGATACGCAGCGGGCGGATGTCGCGGTAGAGCCGCTCGACGACGGAGCCCGTCGTGACGCCCTGCCCGCCGTGGAGTTGGACGGCCGTGTCGATCACACGCTGCGCAGCCTCGGTGGCATAGGCCTTCGCCATCGCTGCTTCCTTCGTCACGCGCTCCGCCCCGGCGTCTTTCGCGTGGGCGGCCCGGTAGACCATGAGGGCGCTCGCGTCGACCTCCGTCGCCATCTCGGCGAGCTTCTGCTGCACGACGGGGAGATCGGCGAGCGTCCCGCCGAAGACCTCGCGGCGGCGGACGTGGCGGAGCGTCTCGTCGAGCGCGCGGCGGGCGAAGCCGACGGCGGCGGCCCCGACCGTCGAGCGGAACACGTCGAGCGTGGTGAGGGCGATTCGCATCCCCTGCCCCGGGTCGCCGAGGAGCGCGGCGTGCGGCACGCGGCAGTCGGTGAAACGGAGCGTGCCGAGCGGGTGCGGCGAGGCCGTCGGGATCTGTCCCGTCACCGTCAACCCCGGCGTATCGGCCGGAACGACGAACGCGCTGAGGCCGCGCGGCCCGTCTGAGGTTCGGGCGAACACGACGTAAAAGTCCGCCAGCCCCGCGTTCGAGATCCACGTCTTCTCGCCGTCGAGCACGAACCCGCCGCCGTCCGGCGTGGCCGTCGTGGCGAGCGCGGCGGCGTCGGACCCGGCGGCGGCTTCGGAGAGCGCGAACGCAGCGACCGCTTCGCCGCGCGCGACGGCGGGAAGCCAGCGGCCGCGCTGCGCCTCGGTGCCGAAGAGCGAGATCGGGCCGCTCCCGAGCCCCTGCATCGCGAACGCGAAGTCAGCGAGGGCGGAGTGGTAGCCGAGCGTCTCGCGGGCGATGCACAGGCTCCGCACGTCGAGCCGCTCGTGGCGACCGGCGGGCGCAGGCACGCAGAGCGTCAGCCACCCGGCGTCGCCGAGCGCGCGGACGCTCTCGCGACACGTCGCCCCGACATCCTCCGACTCGTCTTCCGCGACGTGCTCCGCCGCCCACGCACCGAGGTCGCGCGCGAGCGCGCGGTGCGTGGCGTCGAAGAACGGCCAGGCGAGATGGGCGGGCGCGGCCATCAATCGCCCTCGAAGACGGGCTTCTCCTTGTTGACGAAGGCGCGGTAGGCGCGTTCGAAGTCGCGCGTCTGCATGCAGATCGCCTGCGCCTGCGCCTCCGCTTCCACCGCCTGCTCGACGCCCATGCTCCACTCCTGATCGAGCATCGTCTTCGTCATCATGTGGGCGAACGTCGGGCCGTGCGCGAGGTCGTGCGCAAGCCCGTGCGCTGTATCGAGGAGAGCATCGGGCTTGACGAGCCGGTTGTAGAAGCCCCACCGCTCGGCCTCGTCGCCGCGCATCGAGCGGCCGGTGTAGAGGAGTTCGGCGGCGCGGCCCTGCCCGATGATCCGGGGGAGGATGGCGCACGCGCCCATGTCGCACCCGGCAAGCCCGACGCGCGTGAACAGAAACGCCACCTTGCTCTCCGGCGTCCCGATACGGAGGTCGGAGGCCATCGCCATGATCGCCCCCGCGCCGACGCAGATCCCGTCGACGGCCGCGACGACGGGCTGCGGGCACCCGCGGATCGCTTTGACGAGGTCGCCCGTCATCCGCGTGAACCGGAGGAGCTCGGGCATGGCCATCTCCGTCAGCGGCCCGATGATCTCGTGCACGTCGCCGCCGGACGAGAAGTCGCCACCCGCACCGGTGAGGACGACGGCTTTCACGTCGTCGGCGTAGACGAGGGCGCGGAAGAGGTCGCGGAGTTCGGCGTAGCTCTCGAACGTCAGCGGGTTCTTCTTCTCCGGCCGGTTGAGCGTGACGGTCGCGACGCGGTCTTCGAACGACCACAGGAAATGCTCGGGGGTGTAGGCGTAGGGGTCCATGGCGCGGCAAAGGCAGGGCAGGCAGGGTTCTCAAACTTATCGCTCCGCGCCCTTCTGCGTTGTGGAATAGTACGCACCCACCGCTGTCGTGGTCGCCACCTCCCCGCGGCTAGAGCGTCGGGCGCGCGGGAGGCTGGTGAGCGCGCATGCGAGCGGCCGAACAGGAAGCGAACTGTAGCTTCTTTCCATTTAGTTACCTACGTTCCGGTGTCAGAAGGGAGAGTGCGTAGCTCACGCCTCCGAGGCTGGTGCGGCCCCAAGCCTACCCGCTGTCCTCCTAACCCTATCGCGCCTGCCAGCGCGCCTGCCGGCTTGACGCTCTCCTATGCTCCGAGCGTTCCGATCCATAGCGTCCGTGGCGCTCGCCCTCCTCGCCTTCGCGTCCGCTGGGGCGGCACAGCCGAGACCGGAGGAGGCCGTGCGCTTTACAACGTTCGGCGTCGGCGACGGGCTCTCGCAGAGCAGCGTGTACGCTCTCGCCCGCGACGCGCGCGGCTTCCTCTGGATCGGCACCCACGACGGGCTCAACCGCTTCGACGGCCACGACTTCGTCGTCTTTCGTCACATCCCCGGCGACACGCGGTCGCCCTCGCACCACCGCGTTGGCGCGCTCCTCCCGGACGCCGACGGGGGGCTGTGGCTGCTCACGGGCGCAGGCATCGACCACCTCGACGCCCGGACGGGCCACGTCTCACGGTACGGCACGCCCGCCACCGGGTGGATGCCTAACACGCTGGCGCCGCGCCGTACCGGGGGTGTGTGGATCGGCACCGGTGCCGGTCTCTATGCCCTCGACCCGAGCACGGGCCGGTTCGTCGCCGCCGCCGACGGTCCCTGGGTGATACGGGCCGTAGCCGAATGGAGCGGCACGGTCTGGGCCGGAACGAGCGCCGGCCTGCGCCGACTCGACGGCGATTCGTTAGCCGTCCCCCCCGCCCTCCCGCCCGGGCTCGACGGGGTTCCGGTGTTGGCCGTCCTTGCGGACCGGAACGGCGGCCTGTGGGCCGGTACCGACCAGCACCTTTTCCACTGGGCCGCCGGGGCCGAGACCTTCGCGGCGGTGCAGGTCGGGCACGGGGCCATGGCGCTTGCGGAAAGCGACGACGGGTGGGTCTGGGCAGGGACCACCGCCTCCGAGGGGGGGCTGAGCCGGGTGGAGGCCGCGACCGGGCGCGTCGAGCGGTTCCAGCCCGGAGGGACGATCCCGCTTGTGGCTTCGCTCCTGGCGGATCGGAGTGGGATCGTATGGGTGGGGACCGATGGCGGGGGCCTCCTCCGGGCCGACTCTCGCCCACCGAAGTTCGATCTCGTCCAGGTCGGGCCGGAGGACACGCCGGAGCTCTTCGTCCGGTCCGTTGCGGAAGACGCGGCGGGAGCGCTGTGGGTAGGCGGCCTGAGCGGGCTCCGCCGCCGCGCGCCGGGCACCGACGCCGGCCCCTGGAAAGCCTTCCACCACCGCGAGGGTGACACCCGTAGCCTCCCCCACGATGACGTCCGCGCCCTGTTTCTCGACCGCTCCGGTACCCTCTGGGTCGGCACGGCCGACGGCCTCGCCGCCTACGACGGACACGGCGGGTTCGTCCGGCACGCGCTGCCAAACCCCTACCTGGCGTCTACGTCCGTCACCCGCCTGCTGGAGACCCGCGACGGGACCCTGTGGGTGGGCACGCGGTCGGGGCTCTCGCACCGGCGGCGCGACGGCTCCTTCGCCCTCGCCGTGGGGAGACGGGGAGACACGGGGGGCGTGTTCACGACGGACGTCCGCGCGCTGGCCGAGGACCGTCGGGGACGCCTGTGGGTGGGCACCTACGGGGGCCGGCTCATCGAAATGAAGCGGTCGGCCACGGACGGTGTGCTGGACTACGAGCGGGTGGTCGAGTTGGGCAGCACGATCATGGCGCTGGCATTCGACCGCCAGGGGCGGCTGTGGGCCGGCACGCAACGTGGCCTCGTTCGCCTCGACCTCGAACGAGGCGCCCTCCGCCGGTTCGACGAGCGGGACGGGCTGACGAGCGCGTTCGTCTATTTCCTGCTGGAAGACGAGGTCGGCGGGTTCTGGGCCGGCACCAACCGTGGCCTGGTCCACTTCGACCCCCGCGCCGCAACGCCCACCTTCCGCGTCTATACCCCCGCCGATGGCCTCCAGTCCAACGAGTTCAACACAAACGCCGCCTTCCGCGCCGACAACCGCGGGTCCCGCCACGGCGGGAGCACGCTCTACGCCGGCGGCGTGTCGGGGCTCAACGCCTTCACCCTCGCCTCCGTCGCTGCCGATCGGGCCGGGCCTCCCGTTGCATTCACGGGGTTCAAGCGGTTTGACGAGCCCGCCGAGCCCGGCCTCGACCTCAACGCGGCCTCGGAGGCGGAGCCGGGGGCCCTCCGCCTCGACTGGCAACGTGACGCCGTCTTTGCGCTGACGTTCGCCGGGCTCGATCTCGCCGACCCTGCCCGTGTCGCCCACGCCTACTGGATGGAAGGCGTCGACTCGGACTGGGTTGACGCCAGGGACCGGCGCGAGGCCCGCTACACGAACCTCGCCCCCGGCCGCTACACCTTCCGCATCCGCGCCGCCAACGCCGACGGCGTGTGGGGGCCGCCGCGCGCGCTCGCGGTCGTGATTCCACCGCCGTTCTGGCTGACGGGGTGGTTCCGCGCCCTCAGTGGACTCCTCGTGCTCGGGGTCGTGGCCGGGGGGACGCGCCACCTCGCGGGTCGGCGGCTCCGGCGGCGGCTGGCTGCGCTCGAAGCCGAGCGCGCTACGGAGCGGGCGCTCCAGGCCGAGCGCGCCCGCATCTCCGCCGACGTCCACGACCACGTCGGGGCCACGCTGACACGGATCCAACTCCTCTCCGAACTCAGCCGGCGCAGCCGCAACGGCCGGAGCGCGGCCTACACTGCGAAGATCGCCGACGCCGCCCGCGCCGCCACGCAGGATCTCGACGCCATCGTGTGGGCCGTGAATCCCGCCCACGACGGGCTCGACGCTTTCGCCGACTACCTCTGCGCTTACGCCGCCGAGTTCTGCGAGGCCGCCGGGCTGCGCTGCCGCTTCGAGCGACCCACAACGTGGCCCGAGGGTCGGCTCTCGGCCGAGGTCCGCTACCCCGCCTTCGTCGTGGTGAAAGAGGCCCTCTGCAACGCCGCCCGCCACGCCTGCGCCACCACCATCCGCCTCTGCTTCCTCTCCGACGCAGACACGGTGGCGGTGGAGGTCGAGGACGACGGAGCGGGGTTCGACCCGGCTGCGGTGGACGTCTTCTCGAACGGGCTCCAGACGATGCAGCAGCGGGCCGAGGCCGCCGGGGGACGACTGGCGGTCGAGAGCGCGCCGGGCGCGGGTGCGCGCGTGCGGATCACGTTGCCGCTGCGGGTGGAGAGCGAGGGTGAGAATCCCCCGAATGGGGGATAGCGGGGGATGCGAGATGCGGGCTAAGCTGGACTACGCACCAGGGATAGGCTCCGTGCCGCCCGGTGCGCCTCCGTCTTCGCCCCGCTCAGGGCTTACCGAACTCTCACTCTCATGGCCTCCTTCCTCCCCCTCTCCGCATCCCGCACGCTGCTCCTGCTCGTCCTCCTCGTCCCCTTCGCCGTCGGCTGCGACAGCACAGAGGAGGACCCGCCGGCCGGCACCGCCGGCACCTACGTCGGGACCCTCGCCGGGGCGCAAACCAGTGGCGTGCTCGAAGTCACCATCGACGGCAGCGACGCCTCCGGCTCCTTCGCGCTCGCCGGGGGTGGGGAACGCTCGGTGAGCGGCTCGGCTCACCCGCCCCTCACCGGCTCGTTCAACGCGGGCGCGCTCCAGCTCGAAGGCGGCGGCTACACCTTCACCGGGACGCTCTCTGGCGGTGTCCTCTCCGGCACGTGGACTGGCCCCGGCGGCACCTCCGGTTCGTTCTCGGCGCTCCTCGAAGGCGAGGGCACCGTCGTCGCCGTCTACTGCGGGGCCTACGACACAGCTAACGACGACGGCACGTTCAACCTCGTCCGTCAGGACGCGAGCCTCCGCGGCTTCGCCGTCTCGTCGGTGGACGGCGATACGATCGACCTCTCCGGCTCGGTCAGCGGCAACACCCTCACGATCTACGCTACGGCAGCCGGCCCGACGGCCAATGTCGCCACCGCGACGCTCGCGGCCGACGGCGCGACGTTCACCGGCACCGTCAACGACCCCGAGAACCCCGGCACCGTCAGCGGCTCGCGCTGCACGCCCTGACCCGTTCCGCTCGCCTCCCCCCCCCCGCTTCTCCCGCCACCAACCCGCTCTGCCTGATCCTATGCGTACCGCCGCTCTGCTCGCCCTCCTCTTCGCCGGCCGCTCCGCCGCCGCGCAACCCGCCGCCGACTCATTCCCTGTCGCCGACGAGCGGATGATGGACTTCGCCGTCGCCTGGTCCACCGACGACGAGGCGGCCGTCCGGGGCCTGATGGCCGGTGACGTGGTCCTGCTCGGGCGGGAGCCGCTCGTCGGGGCCGACGCCGTGATGGGGTGGGCGCGGCAGCAGATGGCCGGCTCCGGGACGCTCGTGCTGTGGCCGCTCCACAGCGAGCAACACGGCGACGCCGCCTTCCAGACCGGCCGGTGGAAGCTCGGTGCAGGGACCGGCGTGCACACGTTCCAATGGCAGCGGCAGGAGGACGGCGTATGGCGCATCACTTCCCTCTACATTCTGGACACGGTGGCCGGGTAGCGGGGGCGGCCGGCCGCGCCTCCACTCAGCGCTGCTCCGGCCGTCATCGTTGCTACCTTTGCTCTCCACCGTCCCCTCCGCCATGTCCGCCGCCCCGCTCCGCGTCACCCTCGTCGAAGACGACCCCGGCATCCGCGCCGGGCTGTGCGCCGTGCTCGACGCCGCCGAGGGGTTCGTCTGCACCGGGGTCTTCGGGAGCGTTGAGGAGATGCTCGCCCGGTTCGACGGGGCCGCCGACGTGATGCTGATGGACATCCACCTCCCGCTGCTCTCCGGCGTCGACGGCGTGCCCCTCCTCAAGGAGCGCCATCCCACACTCCCCGTCGTGATGCTGACGGTCTACGACGACGCCGAGCGGGTCTTCGCCGCGCTCAAGGCTGGGGCCACGGGCTACCTCCTCAAGCGAACGCCGCCGGACCAACTCCTCGACGCCCTCGCCGACGTCCACCGCGGCGGCGCGCCGATGTCGGCCTCGATCGCGCGGAAGGTGGTGGACTCGTTCCACGCACCGGCCCCCGAGGCCCCGGTGGAGGCGGACCTCTCCCCGCGCGAGCGCGAGGTGCTCCACTACCTCGCGCAGGGCTACCGCTACAAAGAGATCGCCGAGGCGCTGTTCATCAGCCCGGAGACGGTGCGGAGCCACCTCCGTAAGGTTTACGATAAGCTCCACGTCCGCTCGCGCACGGAGGCCGTCGTGAAGTACCTCGGGCGCTAAGAGTCCCTAACAAAACCCCTTCACGTCATTGCGAGCGACCAGCGGGAGCGCGGCAATCTCCCGATTCCAGCAGGCCACATGAGATTGCCGCGTCGCTACGGGACGAGTCCCTGGCGCTCCTCGCAATGACAGCATGAGGTTTTGTTACCGGGTCTAAACCTGCGGTGAAGCGCGGCAGACCGCGCCCGTGCAGATCGCTCCAAGCCCACGTTCTGGGTCTTCATCGTTCCCACGCCGATCTCCGGCGTGCCGCGACTCACCGCTCCAACTCACGCTCAATGGGAGGTAGGACTATGAACACGCCGCTACGTCATCGCTTCGCCCTCACCGCCTGCGTCCTTGCCCTAGCCTGGGCTCCCGCTGCCTATCCCCAGGTCGACTGGACGCAACACCCGGCAAACCCTATCCTCGTGCCGGGCCCAAGCGGGGAGTGGGACCGGGGCGGCCTGATAGCCCCCACCGTCATCCAAGACGGTGATACGCTCAAGATGTGGTACTTCGGGCTAGCCAGCCTGAACAATCCCTCTTCTTACGCCATCGGCTATGCGTGGTCACTGGATGGAGTGGGTTGGACGAAGCACCCGGGCAATCCGGTGATGACCGACCGCCCCGGCGAGTGGGACGCACCGGGGGTGTCGGTCCCCGTTGTGATCAAGGACGGCGACACGTACAGGATGTGGTACAGCGGCAGCGGGTGCCCCGACGACGGGAGCATCGGCTACGCCACATCCACCGACGGCCTCACGTGGGAGAGGCTACCGGCTCCGGTGATGGAACGGGGCCCGGCCGGCGAATGGAACGTCGACTTCCTCTCGCCCGGCAGCGTGATCGAGGAGGACGGCCTGTTCAAGATGTGGTTCTTCTCCGGGACCGGCACCGTATGCAGCAACACGCCCGCTACCCGAGCCAGCACCGGCTACGCCACGTCGCCCGACGGCATCACGTGGACACTCTATGACGACCCGGCGACAACAGACCCACCGTACCAGTTCAGCGACCCCGTGCTGGAGCCCGGCCCCTCGGGCGCGTGGGACACCAACTACGCCTTCTCTTCGTACGTCCTCTCGACCGGTACCGGCTATGAGCTCTGGTATTCCGGGCGGCGCGGCTCCGAGCAGGACATCGGCTACGCCACCTCGCCCGACGGCATCACCTGGACGAAGTATGCGGGTAACCCGGTCTTCGAAGCCCCCGCGTGGGCTCCCGGCGGCCTGGTCTACCCGAGCGTCCTGCGCGACGGAGACACCTACCGCATGTGGGTCCAGGGGTGGCAGAACAACAGCGCGAGCATCGGCTACGCAACGGCACCCCTCGCCGTCTCTGCCGAACCGGGCGCTACGCCGTCGGGCATGGGGGCGCTGCACCCGGCCTACCCCAACCCCGCCGCTGTCGGCACCACGATCTCGTACACGCTGGAACAGCCCGCGCACGTCACCCTCGCCGTCTACGAACTCCTCGGTCGTCCCGTCGCCCACCTCGTAGACGCGGTGCGCCCGGCGGGCGCGAGCACGCTGGCGTGGGACGGCCGCGACGGGAGCGGGCGACGCCTCGGCACAGGGGTCTACGTCGTGCGGCTGCACGTCAACGGGGAGACCCAGAGCCGGAAGGTGCTCCTGCTGCGCTGACGCGAGCGGCTGCACGTCGGGAGACGAGTCGGACCGTATCGGCTCATCCCCTGACGTGCAGCCTGTCCCCTCGTCTCAGTCCTCCGCCGCCCGTTGCCGCTCGAAGAGGCGCTCGAACTGGCGCTTGCCGGAGAGGTACGGCGGCGGCCACCACTGGGCGGTATAGCCGAGGTCGGCGGCGGCGCGGAGCGTCCACTGCGGATCGGAGAGGTGCGGGCGGGCGAGGAGGCAGAGGTCGGCGCGGCCGGAGGCGATGATGGAGTTGACGTGGTCGGGCTCGTAGATATTCCCCACGGCCATCGTGGCGACGTTGGCTTCGAGCCGGATGCGCTCGGCGAAGGGCGTCTGGAACATCCGGCCGTAGACGGGCGCCTGATCGGGCGAGACCTGCCCGCTCGATACGTCGATCACGTCGGCACCGTGCTCGGCGAAGCGGCGGGCGATTTCGACGGCGTCGTCCGGACCGATCCCGCCCTCGACCCAGTCGTGCGCCGAGATGCGGACACTCATCGGCTTCACCTCGGGCCACGCAGCGCGGACGGCATCGAAGACTTCGAGCGGGTAGCGCAGCCGGCGCTGGAGCGAGCCACCGTACTCGTCCGTCCGCTGGTTCGTGAGCGGCGAGATGAACGACGACAAGAGGTAGCCGTGCGCGCAGTGGAGTTCGAGCAGGTCGAACCCGGCGTCGATCCCCCGACGCGTGGCGGCGACGAATTCGTCGCGGACACGGTCCATGTCGGCCCGATCCATCGCGCGCGGCGTGGGCATCGTGGGGACATACGGGATCGGCGAGGGAGCGACGAGGTCCCACCCGTGAGGGAGCGGCGCGGTGTCGCGTCCGCCGGCCTCCCACGGCCGCTTCGTCGAGCCCTTCCGCCCGGCGTGGCCGAGTTGGAGCGCGACCTTTGCGGGCGAGTTGGTGTGGACGAAGTCGACGACGCGGCGCCATGCCTCGGCCTGTGCGTCGGTCCAGAGCCCGGCGCAGCCCGGCGTGATCCGCGCGTCGGGGGCAACGCACGTCATCTCGGTAAAAATCAGTCCAGCCCCACCGAGCGCTCGCGCGCCGAAGTGGACGAGGTGGAAGTCGGTCACGAGCCCGTCCTCGGCCGAGTACATCGCCATCGGCGAGACGGCGATGCGGTTGGGAAGCGTGAGGTCGCGCAGCCGGAACGGGAGGAACATCGGCGGCACGGCCTCGGCGACGGTGCCGTCCGTCAGGGCCTCGGCGAGCCAGCGCTCGTAGGCTTCGAGACTGGCCCGGTCGCGGAGGCGGAGGTTCTCGTGGCTCACGCGCTGGCTGCGCGTGAGGAGGCTGTAGGCGAACTGCTCCGGCGCGAGCCCGCCGCGCCGCTCGACGCTCTCGAACCACTCGGTCGAGTTGCGCGCCGCGTTCTGCAGCCGGAGGACTTCGACACGACGCTCGTCTTCGTAGGCTTCGAGTACGTCTGCGAGCGCTCTGTCAGACGCAGCATGCTGCGCCTCTACGGGTCCAGACCGGACCATCGCCTCCGTCAATTTGTCGGCGAGGGCGATCGCGCTTTCGAGGGCGAGCTTCGTCCCGCTGCCGATGGAGAAGTGCGCCGTCGCGGCGGCGTCGCCGAGGAGGACGACGGGCGTGCCCGAGGGCAGCGCCGCGTGCCACCGCTCGTTCGTGACTTTGGGGAAGCGGATCCACATCGCCGGGCCGTCGAGGTGGGGGCTGTTGTCGAGGAGGCTGTGCCCGCCGAGGGTATCGGCGAAGAGGCGCTCGCAGAAGGCGAGGCCCTCCTCTTTCGTCATCCGGTCGAGCCCGGCGGCGTGCCACGTCTCCTCGCGGCACTCGACGATGAACGTGCTCGTGTCTTCGGAGAACTGGTAGCAGTGCGCCTGGAACCAGCCGTGCTCGGTCTCGCGGAAGTCGAACGTGAACGCCTCGAACGGGCGGTGCGTCCCGAGCCACGTGAACCTGTTCTGCTGCGGCTCAACGGTCGGCTCGAACTGCCCGGCGAACGTGCTCCGAACCACACTATTGACGCCGTCGGCCGCGACGACGAGATCGGCACCGAGTGCGTCGAGGTCGGTGACGCGGTGCTCGTAGTGGAGCGCGACGCCGAGTGCTTCGGCGCGGGCTTCGAGGATCTCCAGAAACCGGTGCCGCCCGACGCCGATGAACCCATGGCCAGACGAGCACAGCGTCTCGCCTCGGAAGTGCACGGCGATGTCGTCCCAGTGCGCGAGGCTGGCCTCGGTCCGGTCCGCCACGACGGCGTCGGCGGCGCGGAGGTTCTCCAGCGTCCCGTCGGAGAACACGATGCCCCAGCCGAACGTGTTGCCGCGCGGGTTCTGCTCGTAAACGGCGACGGGCCAGTCCGGGCAGCGGTGTTTGAGGAGGATCGAGAGGAAGAGGCCGGCGGGGCCTCCGCCGATGCAGGCGACGTTCACGGGCGCGGCGGTTGGGTTCGCCGGATGTTACGACGAAGGCGCCGGACTCTGCCGCCTCGCCCGGGCGCACCGCGGCCCCGACCGGGTGCATCCGATCGGGGCCGCGGTTGGAGCGTCGAGCGCGTCGTGTTAGCGGACGACCGTCAGCCGCTGCGTCGTCACGAACGAGCCCGCCGTCATCCGCACGAGGTACGTCCCCGAGGCCAGCGACGCCGCGTCGAGCAGGGCCTCGTACCGCCCTGCCTCCACCGCCTCGTCCATGAGCACGGCCACCGACCGGCCCAGCACGTCGTAGACCACCACCCGTACCTCGGCGTCCTCGGGCACTTCCACGCCCAGCGTCGCTCGCTGCGCGAGCGGGTTCGGGTACGCAGGCCGCAGCGCGAACTCCGTCGGGAGCGCCGCGATGCGCGCCGCCTCTACCTCGGCTTCGGCCGCTGCGATCATCGCCTCGTGGTTCAGCGCCTCCGCACCGGCTCCACGCGCCGCCGCGCACTGGCTCTGCGCGAACGGGTGCAGCCGCGACGGGCCGTACTCGGCGCAGTAGAGCTGCTGCGTCGCCGCGTCCATGTGGAAGAATCCATAGACCACGCCGTTCGCGAGGTACACGAGCGACGTCACGATGTCGGGCTGGACCGCCGGGATCGAGACGCCTACGGCCAGCGGCTCTCGGTCGACCACCGCGAGCCCGCCGAAGGTATTGCGGAGGACGCCATTCGTCGGGACCTGCACGGTCGCGCCCGGGGCGAGCGTGCCCTGGACCGGCGTAGCGAAGTAGACCGTGGTGTAGGTAGCGCCGAGCGAGCAGTTTACCGTGGCGAAGTCGATCGTCGTGGAACCGACGTTCTTGATCTCGACGAACTCGGAACCGGTCGAGGCGAAGTCCGAGATCAGCAACGTGCTCGGGCAGGCGTCGTCGTCGCAGGCGTCGCCGAGGCCGTCGCCGTCTGCGTCTTCTTGGCCGGGGTTCGCTACGCCCGGGCAGTTGTCGTCAGCGTCCGGGACGCCGTCGCCGTCGCCGTCAGGCTGCCCCATGATCGCGACCGCGACGGAGCAGGTGTTCCCCGCGACATCGGTGCCGACGACGCTCCCGCTCCCGTCCACCGTCGGATCGGAAAGCATGACGGTGAAGCCCACGGGGGAATCGCCCGAGGTGAAGGGACTGACTGCGAGCGTGAGGTTCATGCTCGCGCCGTCGAGGACGATGCTCGCCACACCGCTGTCGACGTCGGTGACGCTGCCGAAGAAGGTGCCGCCGTCGAGCGAGCCCGCACACACCGGCGGGACGTCATCGTCGCCCTCGTTCACCGTGATCGTGACGGTAGCGACGTTGGAGTCGCTGGTCCCGTCATTCGCCCGGTACGTGAACGTGTCCGTCCCGAAGAACCCGGGACTGGGGTCGTAGGTGAACGAGCCGTCGGGATCGAGCGTGAGCGTGCCATCGTCCACGTCGTCCACGAGGGAGACTGTGAGGGCGTCACCGTCCACGTCGGAGTCGTTGCCGAGCACGCCGGGGGCGTCGACGACGAGCGTCATACCCTCGCCCGTGGCGTAGCTGTCGTCTTCGGCGACGGGGTCGTCGTTGACGGCGTTCACGGTGACGGTGACGGTCGCGCTGTCGGTCCCGCCGTTGCCATCGTCGATGGTGTAGGTGAAGGTGTCGACCCCGTTGAAGTCCGCATCCGGGGTGTAGACGACGCACTGATTCCCACCGACGAGGGATGCGCTGGCGCTCGCGGACCCTGCAGCGTCGGTGACGGCGAGCGCGGCGCGGCCTCGCGCGGTGCCGGGCACCGTCGGCGCCGCAGGGTCCGTGAGCGGGAGGGTCACGGCCGCCGTGCCCGGCGCGCACTCGACGATCTCCGCCGAGCCGTTGGCCGGGTCGGAGACGGCCGTGATCGCTACCGTGGCGTCGTCGGGATCGGAATCGTTCGCACGCACGTCGATCTCGACGGCGGTGTCCTCGTCGGTCTCAGCGTCGTCGTCCACGGCGACAGGCGGCTCGTTGCCCGGCTCGTTGACGGTGACGCCGAGCGTGGCCGTGTCGCTCCCGCCGTCGCCGTCCGTGACGGTGAGCGTGAGGGTGTACGTGCCGGCCGTCGTGTAGACGTGGCTCACGCTCGTGAGGTCGACGCCGGACTGATTCGGGGTGCCGTCGCCGAAATCGTAGGTGTAGGTGAGCACGTCGGCCGCGCCGGGGTCACTCGCGGCGGCGGTGAAGTCGAACGTATCGCCTTGGGTGCCGTCCGTGTCGCCGTCGAGATTCGTGATGGTCGGATCCACGTTCGAGACGAACACCTCGAGCGTCGCGGTGTCGGTCCCGCCGTTGCCGTCGTCCACGGTGAGCGTGAGGACGTAGTCCCCCTCGTCATCGTAGACGTGCGTGACGCTCGTGAGGTCGACGCCGGACTGGCTCTCGCCGTCGCCGAAGTCGTAGGTGTAGGTGAGCGCATCGCCCTCATCGTCGTCGCTCGCGCTCGCGGTGAACGAGAGCACCTCCCCCTCGCTGCCTTCGACCTCGCCATCGAGGCTGGCGATCACCGGGTCGGCGTTGTCCGGGGTGATGGCGGTGATCGTGACGACGACGTTGTCGGCGTTGTACGTCACCGAGAAGTCGTAGCCGGTGGGTTCCTGCACGGCGTCGAACGTGCCCGAGACGGCACTCGCCGTCAGAATCACGAAGCTATCGCCGACTTCGAGCGCGGGATCGGGTGTGCCGAAGATCGCGAGGTCGAGGATGCCGTCGAGGGTGGCGGTGCCGGTGACCTGGAGCTGGTCGTGGCCGTCGGCCGCGCCCGCGCCGCCGTTGCCGCCGATCTCTACGTTGAGGATCGCAGTCGCGGACGGCGCGAAGGGGCCGTCCCACACGAGCGTACCGGGCGAGACGCCGGGGCCGGTGTCGCCGTTGTGGGTGAGGGTCGCGCCGAGGAAGTCGATCTCAGCGGTGCCCTGAATGAGCGCGTCGTCGGCGTGGACGAAGACGCCGTTGACGTCGATCACCCCGGACTCGGCGCTGACGACACCGCCTGCGTTGTTGTTGAAGGCGAGGTTGCTCTGGCTGATCTGGCTCACGTCCGAGCCGCCCGTCTTCTGGAAGAGGCCGCTGTTGGAGACGCTGTTGCCGCCGTTGAAGATGATGAAGTCGGCGTCGCTCTGGAGGTCGAACGTAGCGCCGGCGGCGTTGGTGAAGAGGCTGTTGCCGCCGAGGAACTGGAGGTTGCCGAGGTCGGCCATCACGGCCGTCCCCTCGTTCGTGACCGCCGCGTTCCCGGCGATCTGCTTCGTCGCGGCCGTCGTGAGCCGGAGGAGCCCGGCGTTCGTGACGTCGGCGAACTGGCCG
>JBDUXZ010000012.1 GCA_039944855.1 Rhodothermales bacterium
GAACGTTCGCGTGGTTCGGCGGGTACCGCCGGCTCTCGAAGGACTACGAGCGGCTACCCGCCGTCAGCGAAGCGTTGGTCCAACTCAGTGCGATTCGGTTGATGGTTCGACGCATCGCCTAGCTTCCCCAAACAGTCTCTAACAAGTACAGATACGATACCGCTCGGTTCAAGGCGCTCCGGTCGCTTTGGGACGAGGAACTAGCCCACTTAGCTCAGAGCGGCTTCGACACCTCCGCGTATAAAGCGCCGAGTTCGTCGAGGATTCGCCAGCTCGTAAGCGGCTCGGACTAGCCCAGCGTTCGGCAGTCTTGCTCGATTGCTTCGCTCGGCTAAACAAATTGGCCTTACCGGGTACCCTTCGTTGCTGCGATTGCAATCTTTCAATAGCGATTGCGGGCTCTAGAGCACGAAGGGGTCGTTTGGCTAGGGAACCAACTCGATCCCTATGCCTCCCCCCGACCCGCTCGTCATCGTCAGCAAGGCCGAACTTCGCGCGCTCATCGCGGACGTGGTCGACGAGAAGCTGAAGTCACTGCACGCTGCCGCGCACCAGCAGCAGGCTGTGCAGTCGAAGTGGCTGAACACGAGTGACGCCCGTGCTCTGACCGGATTCAGCCGCACGAAGCTTTGGCGGCTTCGGAAGGATGGTCGTCTGACAGGTACGACGATTGACGGGCGGGTTTACTACGGGCGGGAGAACATTGAGGGGTTCCTCGAACGCTAACACTCTACGCCCACACCAGACTCCGACATATCCCCTTCATGCTGATCGGGCCACGACGGCATCGAACCTATCGGCCGGTGTTCGTCCGGACGAGGTGGGGGTTGATGCGTCGGTTTGTAATCGCGTAATTGACCGTACCAGCGCGAATTTTAGCGTTCCCTGCACATTTATCTCGCAGGACGTTTTTGCTCGGGGCGGCCACGACCCGGCGGCGTTGGTTGAGACTACTGACACCTAATTATCATGAATAACGGAGCTACGGTCGGGCCATTGAGCTGCGACTCGGACACATATATAAGAGAGGGGTTCTTCACGCAAGACCAGCTCGCCGAGCGGTGGCGCGTCTCTCGGCGCACCGTCGACAACGAGGTCGAGAGCGGGGCTTTGCCCGTTACCTACATCCGGGGGAGCCGACGCTTCGCTCGCGAACACGTCGTGGCCTACGAGGCATGCCACACCACCTACGGCCCGCGCAACAGGACGCGCGGTGCCGAAGCCAAGGACACATCGTCCGAAGGCAACCTCCGGGCCTGAGGGCTCGGTAGCTATACATCGACAAGAACATGCAAAGCAACACTGGCCCGATCGGCGGGCGCGAGAATAGCCGGACCAACAACGAGAAAAGCAGCACCCCCGGAAACGGGTATCAGAACGACCAACAGATCGTATTCGGCCCAGAAGTGGTCGAAGCGAACGACGCCCTATCCGCCGCACGGTATTTCGACAAACGCGGCATCCGGCCTGTACTCCTAAGAGAACGCGATAAATGCCCGTTCACTTCGGACTGGCAGAACGGGTTCACCATCGAAGACATCGAGGTGATGGCGAAGGCGAACAACAACGTCGGCATCATTCTCGGCTCACTCTCCGGCGGCGTCGTAGACGTTGACCTCGACTGCCCCGAAGCCATCGCGATAGCGCCCATTGTGCTGCCGAAAACGGTCACGTTCGGGCGTGGGACGAAGAAGCGGTCGCACTACCTTTACCGCATCGCGGAGCCGACGAGGACGGTGCAATTCAAGAGTCCGGCCGGGAACGTGCTCGTCGAACTCCGGAGCGACGGTGGGCAGACGATGGTGCCGCCGTCGATTCACCCCAGCGGACAACCCGTTCGATGGGACGACATCGGCAAGGTCCACGAGATCTCGCTCGCTGAACTTCTTGGCCACGTCGAAGTGATCGCCGCCTGCTCGCTTGTGGCGAAGCATTGGCCGCAGGAGGGCGGACGGCAGCACGCAGCGATGGCCTTTGCGGGGATGCTCGCTCGCGCTGGCGTACCGCAGGAGCAAGCTGAGCGGCTCATCGAAGAGATCGCATACCTAGCGGAAGACGAGGAGCACGGCCAACGTAGGGACGTTGTAGCGCGGACCTATGAGCGCTTCCACGGGGAGGAGGCGACCACGGGATTCCGCTCGCTTGCGAACGTCGTACCCGAAGCGGTGGCCAAAAAGCTATCCCGGTGGTTGCGGTTCACCGGGGACGGTGGGAGTGACGCTGCCAAGCAGCGAGCGGACGTGCTCGTCTCACGCGTGAAGCAGGGGGCCGACGCCACCGTGGTGTACAACGCCGCATCGGTGCTGGCTGCCCTTCCCGCGCCCGATTACGCCGCAAAAAAATCTGAGCTGAAAGATTTGCTCGGGAACGCCCTCAACCTCAACGACCTCGAACGAGGCGTTGGCGAAGCCCGTGGGTGGAACGGCAAAAGGCAGATGGAAGAGGTGCAGGCGACGGCCGGGGATCGGCCGATCATCTCGTTGGGTCCGGATTGCTCCAAGCTCGACCTCCACCGCGAGGCCGTGGCGCTCCTCGAAAACCAAGGCGGCGAGCCACGGCTTTTCCGGCGAGCGGGCGAGATGGTGCGCGTGCGCGAAGACGAACGGGGTGCGCCGATGACCGAAGGGCTCGGCGTAGACGCCGTGCGCCAGCTGCTCGTTGAGCGGGCCGATTTCGTGAAGCCGACGCGGAACGGGCCGATCCATTCGTACCCGCCGGATCCGCTTGTTCGCGGGATCGTGGCCGACGCCGATATCGCATTGCCCCCGCTTTCGCGCGTCGTGCAGGCCCCGATCCTCCGGTCCGACGGCGGGGTCATATGCCAGCCCGGCTATCACGCTGGCGAAGGCGTGCTCTACGTCGCAGATCGTCACATGGCCGTGCCCCTCGTGCCGGAATACCCGACGAAGGAGGAGGCCGCAGCGGCGAAGAAGCTCATCGTGGACGACCTGTTCGGGGACTTCCCGTTCGCGGACGACGCGAGTCTAGCGAATGCCGTGGCCTTGCTCGTGACCACGTTCCTCCCGCCCGGTCTTATCGGCACGCCGCCGCTCGCCGTGGTCAACGCGCGGAAGCGGGGGTCGGGCAAGGGTAAAATCGTCAACGTCGTGTCGCTGATCGCCACGGGTCGGGACGCCGCTCCGATGGTGCTTCCAGCGGCGGAGGACGAACTGCGGAAGCAGATCACTGCAATCCTCCATCGGGGCAGCCCGATCATCCTCATCGACAACGTGAACAGGCCCGTGGCATCGGCCTCGTTGGAAGCACTGCTGACGGCCGCAACGTGGTCGGACCGCGTGCTCGGGCAGAGCAGGCACGTCGCGCTGCCCAATACGGCCGTCTGGTCGATGACTGGCAACAACGTCACGATCACCGGCGACCTCCGCCGCCGCTTCTACGAGATCCTGCTTGATGCGAAGGTGTCTTGCCCGTGGAAACGCACCGGGTTCCGGCACGCCGATCTCGAAGGGTGGACGTTGGCCAACAGGGGCAGGCTCATCGCAGCGACGCTGACGTTGTGCCGGGCTTACTTCGCCGCTCGGGTGGACGTGGACGTGCCCGTCATGGGGTCGTTCGAACGGTGGGGGCGAACGGTCGGGGGCATCCTCGCCAAAGCCGAGATATCGGGCTTCCTCACGAACCTCCCTTCGCAGGATGACGGGGACGACGAAGACGCGGAATGGGAAGCGTTCCTCGAAGCGCTCCACATTTGGAAGGGGTCACGCGAGTTCATGGTCCGCGAAGTCGTGGACGAGGTGTCGAAGCTCCCGTTCGACAGGTCGGTCGTGCGGGATACGGTGCCGAGCGACCTCGCTTTCGCGATGAACGACGGCGTGCAACGTCTGGCGCATCGGATCGGATCGGCGTTTAACACCCGGTTGGAAACGCGCTTTGGCGACCGTGGGCTGCGGCTGGAGCGGAGTGGGCAAACCAAAGGGGCGAGAAGGTGGCGCGTAGCCTTCGACGAGTAGCCGGCGTCGAGTGATATGCTGACGGGGTAGGGGGGGGTGGGGTCCATACAACTCAACCAAGGGAAAGAGACACCCCCTTACGGGGTGTAGAAAAAGACCTAATGGTGATGAAGATGGTCCTACCCCTCCTCCCCATCCCCTAGCGAAAGGCTGGGGTCAATAGAGAGGGGGGGGATAGATGAACGAGAACCCACATGTTGCCCGCCGTGCCAAGCGGAAAAACCGGCTCGACGGCGGCGACATCCAAGATCTACGACGGGTGCTTTGGAGCGCCGTGCAGAAAGCGGCCACCCTTCTCCACGACGAGGAGTTGGACCCCGCGATCCAACTCCGGGCCGTCCACGCCGTCACGCAAGCGGCGGGGAGCTATACGAAGGTGCTCGAAGCGTGCGAGTTCGAGGCCCGCTTAAAGGTGCTCGAAGAGCGCTTAACGAACGACAACTAAGAGAAATGTCCCTACAACAACTGATAACGAGGCTACTAGCCATAGAAGAGAGCCACCGGATGCTGGTCGAGAACTGCGACATCGAGTTCGTTTTCATCCAAGAGAAAGACGGGCAAGAGGCGGTAGCGGTCATCGCCCGAAACGGGGAAGAGCACACGATGGAAGAACTCGCCGCGCTCATCGAGACGCGGAAGAAGTCGGTCTTCGTGCCCGTGGCCGCCCCGCACGATTACGACGATGAATCGCTGGCGCAGACGTATTCCGACGACGTGCGCGCCGCGTGGATGAACGACGGGACGCCGGAAGACCTACGGCGGGAGGGGCTGCTGCGCGCCGAACTCCAAGAACGGGCGGATTTCGAAGGGGTGCCGGTAGAAGAAATCCGGGCACGATGGGAGGTCGAGCGCCCCGATGACGCCGCCGAATTAGACCGGGTGGAAGCGATGGGCCGAAAGCAGGCGGAAGCGCAGCGACGGTGTAAGGAAAAAGAAGAGGCGCAGGCCCCATTCTTCCGCGAGATGTATAGGCGGCTGTGGGGGAAGTACCCCGATTAATCAATGTGGCCGACACCGTTTGGGTAAGTAAGGTGACGATCCAATATCAAACCACGACGGCGCCAAGCATCGCCCCCGGTCGAACAATAAGATTGCTCACTACTCAGCGCAATGGCAGTCCAGTGCCAAGAGTAGGGCTTAAGGTGCCGTCATGCTTCCTGCCACAGGTGATGACCAAATGCGCCTTTGTGAATTCGATCTATCTCCTGATGAAATCTGTCTGCCTTACCAAAGAGATTCGACGCCTTCAATAGCTCTTTCAAATTATCCCGAAACGCCGGAATCTTGAGAGCGGAAGCTACCCCTTTGCTGTAATACTCATCCCACAGCGTGTGGAGTTCGGACTCCTCTTCTTTGCAGATTGTCCATTCATCGAAAATGTGATACCAGAACATGGTGATCTGGCGGCGGTCCTCCTCAGATGGAATCCAGCTATCCCGTCCTACCGCCGCTGGTAATCTGGACTGAATGTCCCGTCCTTGGCTTATTAGTCTTGCATGGACTTCCATCTTGCGAAAGCGTCGATCAAGATCCATCTGCTTTTCTAGGATTTCTGATTGCCTCCTTGAGTTCTGGGTCGAGAGAAAAGCAAAAATCGTAGCGCCGAGAGCAGCGATGGCGCTAATCATGGCTCCAATAACTGTCCAGTCCATGTGCTTAAAGTCGGGTGAGGCTGGGTCTCAGAGCATGCTTTCATGTTCGACACATATCGTGCAGCTGCCGAAACGGAAACCAAGCCCTTCACTCTGAGCCATGAGCGACGGCCTTCGGCATGATTTCGATTAGAGAGTGCCCCGCTACACCGTTGGCACCTTGGCCTCCTGATTTTGAGTAGCCAGTATCCTGATGTAGGAAAATTGACGCTGCAGCATGAGAGAGCACAACGTCACGGCTTTCTTCTCTGCCAGCAGCGTCAGCGAGCGCAGTAAAGGTCATGAGCGCGTTTTGCCGGTGCTTGTTGACTATCGCGTTATGTTTGTGAGACAAGAAGTTCTTTGAAGCTAAGAACAGCAGATATGATAAGACGCCGAAGATTAAGAATTTACTTGCCACTAGTTGGGCTGCCTCATATGTAGTGCTTGGAGCTAAGATTGGAATCTTGTGAATAAAGAGGCTAGCGATGGCATACCCAGTAAGGCCGGAGGCGAACCACATGGTCCACTTTTGCCATTTATCAGAAAGTCGCTGGTGCTCCTCTGATTCGTCCTTGAAGTAGATCGCCTGCTGTGACACCCCTTGCTCAGCAGCAACCTTGCGCACCTCCTCAAGAGTTTTCGTCGCTTCGTTCTTACTCTGCTCTAGTTGTGTAGTCAGGTCGGCGGCTTCATCTCGGATAGACTGGACCACCGCACGTGCATCATTTTCCAAGCGCTGGAAATCGACCGCTCGACTAACCCCATAGGCAATCGAAGGGTGCAAGGTCTGAAACGCCTGCTGGTAGGCTGATTCCATCTCATTGACGTAGCCATCGCGTACTTGCGTCGGATTCGTTTCTGTGCTCGGGTCAAATTCTAGGAGTTGGTTCAATCTTTGGAAATCGGCGTCAGCCTGATTTTTTATCCGCTGCAGGAAGTCGTGTGGTAGGTACCGGAGCGCTGTTTTCGGCAACTGTTGATATAGGTCGATTAGGCGCCGAGCAGGTTGGACTGCGCCCTCAAAGTGAAAACTGCTCCCCAGCTCCGCCGTCCTTGGTAGTTGCTCGACGTTGAATTGTTGGATGCGCTCAAGTGAGTTCTCCGCTTGTTCCTGCAACGTTGATGTCATCGAACCGAGTCTGGATCGTTGTTGTGTATTTGACGAGCTGGTCCCTCACGTCACTCATTTGGAGCAAGTTAAGCCTAAGGGATTATCCAAACCCAACGCATACAACGCATACAACGATTAGTAGGGATGCGGGCGGTCTAGGACTTGCTCGATTGTTGCTCCGATGTGACCTGCAAATTTCGCTTTTAGCCCGGCACCATAGCAGTGTAAGGACCCCGATCCACGGGCTCCAACCCATGCAACCCCCACTGCTCATGCCGCCCCACGCCATCCCCAAGAACGGCGCCACGTCGTTCGGGTCCTTCGACGGGTCCCCAACGCTCCCGTTCATCCACGCCCTCATCCGGCAGGCCCGCCGCTGGACGGAGCACGTCCTCGCCAACTCGAAGCTCGACCCGGCCTACGTCGTCGAGAAAGCCCTCGCCGCCCTCTCGTTCACGCTGACCTACCTCGCCCGCCAGCAGAATTGGACGGGCTATCCCCCAAACGGCCAGAGGGATTCCAACGGCTGGGTTGATTCTAGCAGAAAGAGAGATTCCTATGGCCACATGGATTCCAGTGGCAGAAAGGATTCCATCGGTGAGAATGATTCGGCTGCATCATCCGGTTCACTCGGACCGGTCGTGCTGTCCATCCCGACGAAGCTCGTGGGGGTGCGGGCGGTGCAGTCCAACGTCCGTGCCCTGCGTGATGCCGCGCGGGATCATCTGGTCCAAGCGGGCCTCCAGCTCGACCTCCACGCCACGCCCAACGGCGTCGTGGTCTACTGGGGGAGCCTCGCCATCGGGCGGATACAGGACAAGCACGCGCCGTGGCTGGCTCCGCTCCTTCCAGCGCACGTCTCCGTCCACCTCATCGGCGTGACCGGCGACGAGGCGAAGGGGCACACGCTCGGCGTCAACGTCTACGTCCGACTGCAAGCCGGTTTGTAGGCCGGGCTATAGCCAGCAATAAGACGATGCGATCAAGGCATCGACACGATCAGGGCCGGGTGGCAACATGCTGCTCGGCCCTTTCTGTGTTTGCCCCACCGCTGGACTCGCACGATCCCGCACCGTTGGGATACGCCAACGATGCCACCCTCCAACCATCCAACCAACACGACCATGAACGACTCCATGTACCTCCTACCGCAAAACGGAACTGCCAAAGGGATGACCAACGGCAGCGCAGCTAACAACCGCAGCCTCGTGTCAACGCACACCACCCCACGAGCCCTCATCACCTCGCCAGATCGTCGGTTCTATCCGGAGCCGGAATCCGGCCCGTACGCCCCCATCGAGAAGCGGCGGCTCCAGACGGCCGACGGCATGGATAGCGCGGGCTACACCGTCCGCATCGCCGACCCCGACGAAGAGAGCGGCTGGCGCGAGTGCGGCGTCGTAAGCGGCGATTACCTCCTCATCCCGAATGCCCGCGTCCGGGATCTGGCTGGGGAGATCGCGCACCGCTCCGGCTTACCCTTCGAAAAGGACCGGACGTTCTTCGACGGGAAACGCTACTTCCTTGGGCTCACAGCAAAGGAAGCACAGACGGTGGAAGTGAAGCCGGGCGACGTATTAGGCCTTTCCTTGGGGTTCTGGAACAGCTACGACGGGAGCCGGGCCTTCAGCGCAGGCGTCTACCTAACAAGGCTGGTGTGCTCGAACGGGATGGTGGCGAAGTCGCTGTTCAAGGAGGTCCGGTTCCGCCACGGCCCCGGTGCATCGGAGTGGGAATCGGAGGTGGAGCGGACGCTGGGAGCGTTGCGGCATGCTGAAGGGGGCATCGCCCGGTTCGCAATGGCGGCGAGGTCGTTGGCGTCGATGCGGATGTCGTCGTCTCGTTTGCGCGAGATCCGGCGCGACGTGCTCCCGAACATGCCGGTGACGTTGTGGGGGAAGGTCGTGGACCGCTACCTCTTGGAGGAAGAACTCAGCGGCTGGGGCTTGCTCAATGCGGCTACATCGGTGACGTGGCACGCGGATCGGCCGACGGTGAGCGACTTCCGCCACAACGAATACGCCGTGTCGTCGCTCATCGAGCACGCGCTCAATGGGAGCCGGATCAACTAGTCCGGATCGGGTCCGAGAATGGCGGATCCTAGAACGAGGGTACTCCGAAAGGGGCGCTCTCGTTTTTGCCGCAGGATAGCTCAGGTGAATTAATCACCGTGCGCATAGGTGCCCTGAGACCGGGATTGATCTAAGTGTTTACATAGCTTGATCATGTGACGCAGGGCTGGCATGGGGAGGTGATATATTGCGGGCTAAATGAGTTTCAGCCCGTCAGGTCCTACGGCAAGCAAACCACAACATCTTATACCCCTTGGCTCATGTCAGATCAAAGCGCTGCGTTACTCGCCTTTCAAAAAGACAAACTGCAGATCACGGCAACGAAGGAGAGTGCTTTGATTAAGTCGCGAGAAGATCTGAGAACACGAATCAGGAACAAATTCGTAGATAACCACTCCGGGTACGAACCCAAGTTTTTCATTCAGGGGTCATACAAGAACGAAACCTTAATCCGCACTAAGGAAGACACATGTGATCTCGATGATGGGGTCTACTTCTTAAGGGAATGTAAAGTAAGCTCATCTACCCTTCAACGATGGGTGCATGAGGCGGTCGATGGTCACACCTCTACTCCAGCTGAGCATAAGGAGAAGTGCGTCCGTGTCATCTTCGCAGGGGACTATCACATTGACTTTCCCGTTTATCGTAAACCCAGCGATGCTCCACCAGAACTAGCGACAAAATCGGGGGGGTGGCAACCTGATGACCCAAGGGAATTCGTCGAGTGGTTCAGTAAGCAGTGCGATTCGGGGGGGCAACTGCGTAGGATCGTCCGCTACATGAAGGCGTGGGCTGATTCTAGAGCATTCCCAATGCCTTCTGGCCTTGCCCTGTCCATTCTCGCAGCAAGGAATCAGGTCCTCAACGACAGAGAGGACGTAGCGCTTCTGAACACACTCCTAAGCGTCAGAGCCGCACTCACGCAAACCTTTACGTGCCCTGTGCCAGCGCTACCGTATGACGATCTGTTTGGAGGGTACGATGCGGACCAGAAGGCGGGACTGCTCGATACGCTCGACCACTTCATCCGAGATGCGAGCGCAGCGGTTAAAGAGGACGACGAGGAGAATAGCGGAGCGCTTTGGTTTGCTCACCTAGGGCCCCGTTTCGCTACCGCTGCCAATACGAACGGCGCGAGTAGTAAGAAGGCGAAGTTGATCACCGCAGCGGCATCAATCGTCGCTGGTAACGTATCGACGCAAGCGGACGGTACGATCTCATTGAACAGGAACGAAGGAGTCCCTCACAAGCCTCACAAGTTCTACGGTGGATGACAAGGAGATCTGATGTATCACCGAAGGCAAGCCGTTAACGTCTACAAGTACCTGCTCTTGCAAAAGTCTGAAATCGCAAAGCGGTACAGTCACCTCGATTGTACGATCATCAGAAACGCACTCGTGTGTCGCGGTAGGTTCCAGCCATTGGAGGAATGTGCTGAGTACGACGTTCGGATTTGGCACCGATTCGGGTCAAGTCCTAAAGTCCAAATCTTATCGCCTCATGTGGACTACGATCCCAAGATCCATGTGTATCCAGATGACGAGAGGTTGTGTTTGTACCACCCAATAAAGCATCCGTGGACAAGCGATTCATCGATTGCATCGACTCTCATTCCTTGGATCAATGAGTGGATAGTCTTCTACGAGGTCTTCCTACAAACCGGTCATTGGCTAGGTCCTGAGGACGATCATGGACCTTCGCCAAAGGCCTGAACATTAAAACGCGGTGGGGTTGGAATGTTGAAGCTATCGGTACTAATACTCTCTTCAAGCGAGTCGTACGAGATCGCGAAGGGTGTAGCGAGAAATCTGCGCCAGCTAAAAGAGGGAGGTAAGGACGTTTACAAGGTCCAGACTTGGGGAGAAGGCTTTTTTCGGCACAAGGAGGCATTTGCGCTCAACACGTTCTTGAAGCAACTCCTATACTTCGACCTCGCCGTTATCGTGGCCGGTCCTGACGATGTGCAACATGATCGGTATGACGCTGACAAGACGGTCAATGTGCCTCGCGACAACGTGGTGTTCGAACTGGGAGCTACGTGTGCAAGGTTTGGAACACACCGGACTTTCCTTCTAGTCCCGAAATCGCGTACAGTAAAGCTGCCGAGTTATTTCAAGGGCATCAATGTGGTCGAGTACGATGACTCGCCTGATTCCGATCACATTGTGGCAACGAGCGATGCAGTGGATGATGTGCATCACGCAGTGCAGGGTCTTCAGGGGCGCGTTCATCAAGCTGACCTCCCCGCCCTTGGACTTGCTTACGGATACCTACATAGCTTTGTTAAGCCGCTCATTACATCCATAGAGAGTCCTCAGGTCTTTCATGATGCTGGACTTACATGGGAGCAAGGGAGTAGGTACACGATAGCCGTTGTCATCCCAGAGCGTCTGATGAATCGTAAAGAGATCGACTACTACTGCCTCAACCAGCTTGGTTTGCAGAATGAATCGATCAAGCTGAGAAATGGACGCGACGTTAGTGTGTACATCGTGCCGCGCGTCACGTCGGCAGACCCCCTACACATCGTTGATGTGCCTACCACGTTTTTTACGTCCCACCAAGTCATTCGTCTAGTTGATCAGTACTGGGAAGGTGGAGGAGATATGGAATACCGCGACAGGCTCATGGAACGAGAGATTCGAGCCTTCGAACGCCAGCTGCGATCCCTATTCGCTGAAGACGAGAACATCCTTCCTGAGGATGTAACCGTAGTCCAAGCAGCCGGGGCAGAGGAGTACGTGGCAGCGTTGAGTGTATGAGTCCCATGGGGAGAGGAGTGAGTTGGTGCTGGCTCCTCAATGCTATGCCAGCCGTGACGTGACACGCAGATCGGCCCACGGTCAGCGACTTCCGCCACCACCAGTACGCGGTGTCGTCGCTCATCGAGCACGCGCTAAATGGAAATCGGCTGAACTGACGGATTCATGCCCGCGCTAAGAAGTGAGGCCGAAAGGTCTCACTTTTGGGCATCTGACTGAACTTTGAGCACATGTGGAATAGCGCTTCAGCACGAGCCTGCCTGAACGCTTCTTCCAGAAGATGCTCTGCGCTGGAACGATAGCTTTCGTTCTCGGGCATGCAGGCTTGATCTATAGCTTGACAAACGAAATGGCCCAACCCGCTAAGTAATTGTTCTTACAGCGGATCGGGCCATTTCATTGTGCCCACGAGAGGACTCGAACCTCCACGAGCGTAAGCTCACTACATCCTGAATGTAGCGCGTCTACCAATTCCGCCACATGGGCAGGCAGACCGTGAAACTACTGTCGATCCGCCCCGCGAAGCAACACGCCGAGGCCTCTGCCGTTGTCTCAGAACCGTGTCCACGTATTCTTCGCACCGACTCGATGACCGCCCCCCATTCCCCCGTGCTCCGCTGGTTCCTCCTCTCCCTCCTCGCTGCAACGGCACTCCCGACCGCCGCCCAGGATCACCGCCCCCTCCCCCACCCCGTCCCCACGCCCCCGGCGTTCGAGCGCGCCATCGCGCAGGGCACCCGCACCGCGACGGGCGAACCGGGGCCGCGCTACTGGCAGCAACGCGCCGACTACTCCCTCCGTGCTGCGCTCGACACGACCGCGAAGCGGCTCACCGGGGATGCGGTCATCCGGTATCGCAACGATTCGCCAGACACGCTCGGCGTCGTCGTGCTGAAGCTCCGGCAGAACCTCCACCGCGAAGGCGTCCCGCGCACTCGGTCGGTGGAGGTCACCGGCGGGATCGAGGTGGAGAACGTCCGCGTTGACGGATTCGCGGTCACGGACGCCGGCCGCAGCAGCGAGGTCGGCACGTACACCGTCGACGGCACGCAACTCTACCTCCGCCCCCGGCAGCCGATCCTTCCTGGAGCCGAGGCCACGATCTCGATGGGCTGGGGCTTCCGCATCCCCGAAGCCGGCGCGCCGCGGATGGGTCAGGACGGCGAGGTGTACTACCTCGGCTACTGGTACCCGCAGGTCGCCGTTTACGACGATGTGGTCGGGTGGGATACCGATCCGTACCTCGGCCTCGGCGAACACTACATGGGCTACGGTACCTACGACGTGCGGGTCACCGTGCCCGAGGGCTTCCTCGTCGGCGCCACCGGCGTGCTCCAGAACCCGGAAGAGGTGCTGCGCGACGAGGTGCGTGACCGGCTCCGCGTCGCCACCACAAGCGACGAGCCCATCGCCGTCCTCCCCACCTCCGACCTCGGGCGAGGCACCGTCGATGCACCCGACGGCACGCTCACGTGGCACTTCACGGCCGAGAACGTCCGCGATTTCGCCTTCGGCACGTCCGACGCTTACGTGTGGGACGCCACCCGCGCGAACGTCGGCGACCGCGACGGGGACGGGGCCGACGACTTCGCCGCCATCCACACGCTCTACCGCCCCGGTACGACGGCTTGGGACCGCTCGGCGACCTACGCCCGCTTCTCGATCGAGCACCTCTCGACCACCCTCTTTCCCTATCCGTACCCCCACATGACGGCCGTCGAAGGCCTCATCGGTGGGGGGATGGAGTACCCGATGATCACGCTGATTGGCGGGGCGCGCTCGCCGCAGGGGCTGTTCGGGGTGACGTACCACGAAATCGCCCACATGTGGTTTCCCATGATCGTCGGGCAGGACGAGGCCGACTTCGCGTGGATGGACGAGGGGCTGGCGAGCTTCCTCACGAACGCCGGGATCAATGCCTTTTACGGTGCCGAGGCGAACGCGTGGGACCCGCGACGGCAGGCGCATTACTACCTCGCCGGCTCCGGCCGCGCCGTCCCCCCGATGCGCCACGGCGACCAGTATCCGCCCGGCCCCGCGCGCGGCGTCGCGTCGTACTCGACCCCCGCCGTCCTCCTCCGCGCGCTCGAAGGCATCGCCGGGCGGGAGCGGTTCGCCGACGCGTTCCGGACCTACGGCGAGCGCTGGGCCTACAAGCACCCCTACCCCGACGACCTCTTTAACACATTCGAGGACGTGCTCGGCGAAGACCTCGACTGGCTCTGGACGCCGACCCTCTTCGATACGTGGACCGTCGACCTCGCGATCGCCTCCGTCGAGCAGGACGCAGACGGCGTAAGCGTGCGCGTCGCGGACCTCGGGCTCGCCCCGATGCCCGCCCCCGTCGCCGTCACCTACGCCGACGGCCGGACCGAGCGGCGAACGATCCCCGTGGCGACATGGCTGGAGGGCCGCACCGATACGGCGATTGCCTTCTCGCCCGGCGAGGTCGCTCGCGTCGAGATCGACCCCGAGGTCTACCTCCCCGACGTGGATCGGACGAACAACGTATGGAGCGCCGGAGGTGCGCCACTGCCGATGCCGGGCACGGGGGGATGACGCCCTGTTCGATGAATGATCAGAAAAGGGGCGCGGCGAACTTGCGCCTGCGGGGCGAGGCTTCTTACCTTCGTCACCCCGCCGGAGAGACACCCGGCGGTCCACTCCTCGGTAGCTCAGCGGTAGAGCATGCGGCTGTTAACCGCAGGGTCGTAGGTTCGAATCCTACCCGGGGAGCTGAAAGCGGCCCCTTCGCCATGCGGAGGGGCCGCTTCGTTTTTTTGCTTTCGTTGTTTACGCTCACGCCCTAGGCCGCGCTCAGCGTGGCGACGTCCTCGAGGGACGACGAGGCCATCGTTCCTCGCCTTTAACGACGACCCCGGTCGTCATGTCCAGCCGTGTTGCGCAAGCGTCGGACGGCGAGGGCGGCTCCTGCTGCTGCCAACACGCCCAGCCCGAGTGGGTCGAGCGGGGCCGGCGGGAAGTCCGGGGGCCGCTCGGCGTCCCCGCCGGCCTCGGCGCTGGAAGCGGGGCCGTCGCTCGGCGCCGCCCACGCCGGCATCTCCTGCGCGTACACCGGGACGGACCAGGCGAAGAGGAGGACCATCGCGCATGCGTGGAGGAGGGCGTGCCGAGAGAGGAACGTGCTGCGAGGAGAAGTCATGGCGTACGGCGTAGTCGTCGGAGTCGGTGGTGGTGAGCGTGGAGCGCCGAGCGTGGGCACTAGCGGAGGATCGTGAGCCGGCGTGTGAAGGCGTGGGACCCGGCCACGAGCCGGAGCACGTACACCCCGCTCGGCCGGTCTGACGCGTCCCACACCGCCGTGTGGTACCCCGCAGCGCGGTCGCTATCGGCCAGCACGGCGACCTGGCGGCCGAGCAGGTCGTACACGACGAGGCGGACGTCCGCCGCTTCCGGCAGCGCGAAGCGGACGGTCGCCCGGGACACGAACGGGTTGGGGTACACGCTCTCCAGCGCGAAGGCCTCGGGGAGCGCTGCCTCGGTACCTGCTTTGGCCACGCCGTCGGACGTTTCGGACGTCGCCGCAGTCTCGTCGGTGCCTGCCGAGCGGCCCTGCACACGTGCGAAGCGGAGGAGGAAGCGCGCCGTCGTCCGGTTCCCGCTCTGCACGACGGGCGCGCTGAGACGCCGGGCATGCTGTGGGTCGCTGTCCACCTGTGCGACCTGCTCGGAAGCCGGGCCAGAGCCGAGCGCAACTTTGTTCGAGTGGTGCTCAACCGCATGATGCTCCATCGCTGCGGCCGCTTCCCGCGCTGAGAGCGTCGCTCCTTGCTTCTCCCGTGTCACGATCAGCGCTTCCGAGCGGAGGGCATCGTGGGTCACCTCGAACCTGTACGAGCGAGCGGCCGAAAGGTCGACCTCGGTTCCCGTCTCCGTATCGACGAGCAGGACCTGAACGGAAGGGGGCAACGCCCGGACCTCGGGCCAGGTCAGCTCGAACTTCCCACCGACCACTTCACCGCCCGCCGTCGCCTCGAACGCGAGCGGGATCTCGAGCGCTCCGCTTGACGGGATCTCCGCGAGCGGGCGGGCATCGATCTCGAGGGCGCGCTCTTCACCGACTTCGGAACCGACCACCGTGTAGAGGTCTAGCGACGCGCTCCCGAGCCCGGCGAGGGCCTCGGCGTCGTAACGATCCACCCCGGGCGCGCTCCCTGGCTGGAACGACACGTACGCGGCCGCCCAGCGGTCCTCCATCCCGTTCACCCCTTCCACCTCACCCTCGACCCGAAGGCCAACGACGGCGCTACTCCGCTGCGGCCCCTCGGCGCGGCCGGCACCGAGCACCGCCGCGCTGAGTTCAGCTCCCTCCACGTCAGACGACGCTGGGACGTTGGCCGCCAACGCCTCCGACCGACCATAGAAAGTGCCGCCGGAGGTGAGCGCCGCCTCCGGGGCGACGAGCTGCGGGGTCGTCGTCGTCGCCTTCACCCAGAACCCCTGCAGCGGCGCGATCAGCCCGTCGCCGAGCGAGCCGGTCTCCCCGTTCCACGTGAGGTACTGCTCGCTCTCGGGGTCGTAAACGTAAAGCGTGTTCGTCAGGTTCGACCTCGTCCACCCGGGCGCGTCCCAGTCGAGGGTGTAGGCCGTAGGGTTCCCCACGAGGTTCCAGCCGTCCTCGAAACCGTGGGCGCCCCCGTCGGTGAACATGACGCCGAAGGCCAGGGGGAAGGCCGAGCACGACGCCGGGCTCCCCGCGCTGTACGCCTCGTCGAGCGCCGCGCCGGCCACGCGGACCGACGCCGGGAGGTCTTCCGCAAAGGCGAGGAAGGCGACGCCATCCGTGGCGGGGAGCTCCGCCGACTGCGAAGCGGCCGAGGCCCACCCCGCCGCCTCCTCCCACTGATACACGTTGGAGAAGCCCGTCTGGTCGGCGCCGGGGAAGCCCTGCGTCGTGAGGGGCCCGAGGAGGTCGTCGAGGCTCATGCCGGGGAGGCCGCTGAGCACGCGCCAGCCCGCGTCCGAGGTGAGGTCGAACGTGCGCACGGCGAGGGGGCGGACGGACAGCATCGGCACCGCCCCTGCGGAGTTGTCGAGGATGACACCGTTGCCGGAGGCGTTGTCGAGGCTCTCGTAGTAGCCGACGGAGAGGCTCGCGCAGTCGATGGGGAAATCGGCCTCGTCGAACGCCGCGTCGATGGTGAAGACGTAGGTGAGGACGGGGACGTAAGCCGACCCGACCTCGTAGCCGTCCCGGTCGAAGCCGCCGGTCCCGACGCCCGAACTTGTGATCGTGAGCCGGGCGGTGGTCCCGTTGTTGATGAGACTGGGGCTGACGCTGTAGGGTGTCTGGGCGTAGGCGAGCACCCCTTCCTCGAATCCGGTGACGGAGAGCTGCTCGGGGTCAAAGTCGAGGTCGACGGTGGCGGAGCCGAGGGTGTTCGTGTCGAGGCCCTCCGTGCGGAGCTCGATGGCCACCCGGAACGTGCCCCCGACGGTGGCATCGTCCTGGACGAGGCGCGCGCGGACGGCCTGCGTACCGTTGCCGCCACTCGCGAAGGAGTCCGCCGCCCCTGCCGACATGAAGCGGGCCTGCGCATTGACGGGCATTGCGGTGAGCAGCCCCACGAGCACGAGGAGGATGGCGGAGCTACGAAAACGTACCATGCGAACGGGAGTCATCGGAGTGATAAGTAGAGCGAATCCATACGGTGGGACCGCATCCGGAACAAAACAGAACGTGGTGTCAGCTACACGTGCTATTGGTTGCTGGTGGAGCGGGGTGCGGGCGCGGATACGTCCGCGCCGCCGAGGGCGGGCACTCCACGGGGGCCCGCTTCTGTCGGGAGCCCGGTCGGCTCGAACGTGGGTAACGCACCCGGCCCGAAGCCCGGCGGCGGCACGGCGGTCTCGGCCCCGGCCGCCGTCGATGCGCTCCACAGGTTGAAGTCTGGCGCCGTCACCTGCCCGTCGAGGTTGAAGTCGGCCGCGCCGTAGCCCGTTGAACCCGCGGCCGTCCCCGCGCTCCAGCCGTTGAAATCGGGGGCCGTCACTTGCCCGTCCTCGTTGAAATCGCCAGGCCACAGGGCCCAAACTCCCGGCGCCGCTTGCCGCATCGCCGGGGAGGCGCCGGGGTAGGCCTGCGCCAACGCCGTCGTGAAGTCGTAGGAGGCCGAGCCGCCGGAGAGGTCCACGGCCGACGCGCTCATGACCGCGAGGTGGTTTCGCGTCTCGACCACGAGGTAGTACGCGCCCGCAGGCTCACCGACGAAGGCGACCGGGCTCGCCCCGTCCACGTCCACGGTGCTGCCGTCGCCGAGCACGAGCGCCGCGCGCGAGGCGAGCGTGGCACCGCCGGGCGTGGCGCGGAGGTGCAGCAGGACCCAATCCACGGGCGGCTCCGAGCCCTCAAAGACGCCTTCGTCCGCGATTTCCGCACCGGCGTACCCCTTCGACGCGAAGGGCTGCGCCAACGGGAGATGGCCTCCTCCAGCTAGATCGGTTCGCATAACTCCGTTGGCGCTGTCGTACGCGCCCCCGAGCATCACCCTGACGCCGAGTGCAAGGCTCGAGGTCACGTTGAGTTCGAGTGGGACCACGATCGAGGGGGCGTCGGGATCGTTGGTCGTGAGTACGAGGTCGGCCGTGTAGATGCCATCGGCCGAAGGCGAGGCCACGAACTCGACCTCTAGGAAGCCATAATCGCCCGGCGCGACGAAGCCGGAGGCGGGCGAGACGAAGAACTGCACGGGCGGCGGAACGATGCGGACCGCCTTGTTCGAGGTGACGTACGCAGAGTTGACGACGACGGGCAGAGCACCCGTGCCCGCGTCGTTCTCGATCCCGACGGTCGCGCCGGCGAGAGCCCCCGCCATCGCTTCGTACTGGAACTCGATCGTCCCATCGGACGCGAGGATCACCTGAAACGTCTTGGCTCCCGGCGAACCGAACAGGGGGACCGCATCGTACTGCACGACGAAGCGCCCGTCCGGCAGGGTCCCCGTATACACCGCGCCGCCGGCGCTCTGGTCGAGGTCGTCCCAGAACGGTGCGATGACGGCATTGGGAAGCGCGGCGTTCGGGAGTGACGCGTTGTTGAACGAGTTGCTGCCGAACGATGAGAAGGTGAGGAAGCCATTCGAGAAGACCCGAACGCTCGTACGCTCCGTCCCATAAAACGGGAATCCGAAAGGCAGACCGATGTCGTCAAAGCCCTCGTCACCGCCAGGGAACGTACCCGTCGGAGTCCACGAGACCGGGGTCCCCGTGTTGGCGATGTCCTGGAAAACGACGGCCGGGCCGCCCGACTCGTCCGAGTCGATGAAGGTGTAGCCGAACGCATCGGGGCCGCCGGTGAGGTTTACGCTCCCGGTCCCCGCCAATGCGTCTTGACCCTTGCGCTGTTCTGGCTGATCGGCCGGGTCGTACCCAAGCGACCGGTCTGCTCCAACTGCGGACAACGGCGCGCGGACGAGGCGCGATGTCACCGAGGACGAGCTTGTGTTCGCGATTTCTGCCGACCAGTTCAGGTTGCCCGACCCCGGCGATGCGATATTTGACAAGGTGACGTATTCGCTCGTCGCATCGCCGGGAGCGACCGTGGCGTAGATCTGCGATGGCGAGACGCTCGCGGCCGGGGGCGGGAGTGGGACGTCGAAGGCCTCGAAGTTGTCGGCGTTTGAGCCCGAGGATCCCTGGCTGGCGCTGACGCCAAGCCCGCGCCGTGCGAACGCCTGCCAGATGATTGCCGAGTGGGCGCCGCCGAACGCCATGGTATCGGCCATGAGGATGGCATCACGCCCATTGATGAACCCCGGATTGCAGGGCTGCAGCTTCAGCCCGTCGGTCACGAGACGCATCGCGATCTGGTTGCCTGCCCCGCCGTCGGCGTTATTGAGATCGGGGTCGAAGCCGTAAGCGTCGATGAGGTCCCACGTCAGCTCCCACAGCGCCGTCGCCCACACGAACCCGATCCCGTGCGGGACGGCGAGCCCGCCGCCGTTCGTGTCGCCGTAGGTGTAGTTGTTGACGGAGAAGGAGGTGTTATACGGGGCGGGCCGGATCCCTCCCCCGGCCTGCGTTTGTCCGATGAGGTAGTTCCCGATCGGGCGGCTCGTGGTGCGGGTGTCGGCCTCGTCCATCGTGAATACGATCCCGTAGAAGTCGCTCCACCCCTCGCCCATCTGCTCGTCCCCGGTGAGGCAGCCGGACGTGGAGGGGCCGCCCGTAAGACGGTTGGAGATGCCGTGCCCGTACTCGTGAACGATCACGCCGTTGTCGAAGTCGCCGTCCGAGTCCGGGCTTGCGATGTCACACGTGTACATCTGCATCCGAGGGCGGAGGCCGTCGCCCTGCGTCGAGAAATTGGCGTTGCAGTTGCCGCCGCCTAAGACGGAGGCGTCCTGGGCCTCGGCCCGCACGTCGTCCCCGCCGAGGCCCCCGTTGACGTAGTTGTTGACCTGGAAGTTGCCCGCCGGCTCGTCGAACCCGTAGCGGTACATCACGTCGTGGATGACGTTGCTCCAGTAGAAGAGGTTGGTGACGGCGGCCGGCCTGTAGGTCGAGGGATCCTGCGTGAGCGAAACGGGGAAGTCGAACACGAACACCCCGTTCTGATCGCCGTTGGGACTGCTGCCCTGGTCGGCCACATCGTTCCCATCCACGTCGGTGTAGGCGTGGACGTTATTCCCCCGGGTGATCGAGAACTCCGCCCCATCGACCCCGTTCGTGTCGTGCCATCCGAAGGGGGACGCGACCGGGTCGTGGGGATCGGTGACCAACGTCCGTGCGTCACCCGGCGGAGAGGGCGTGCCCCAGAGCGGAGATTCGAGGGGGAACGCATAGACCCTGTAGCTGGCTGACTCGGACGCGCGACGCGGAGACGCCCCTACCGAATGCGCATCCAGTTCGACGAGCGGAGACACCCAGTGCGCTACCGCACTTGCTGAAGGTGGGTAACCGGCTGCCGTGTCGTTGGACAAGTTGACTGCCGGCGAGGGGCCGAAGGTGTCGTGAACGACCAGGTCGTGGCGCGCCAGTACGCGACCGCCGACCGCGTCGACGTAGCCCAGCCAGTAATGCGGGGCTCCGCGTTCCTCCAACTCCACTTCCCACGCGAGGGCGAGCGCTCCCGACGTCTGGAGGTAGTACACGAGCTTTGCCGTCACGGGCTGCTGCGCCACGCCCGCCTCCGAGAGCGTCACGACCGATGCTCGCCCCCCTTCGCTACGCAGTGTGCGAAAGGCCTCGGGCGGTGCCAGGCCGGCGTCGAGAGCCAGCGCATTCGCCGCTTCGGATGCGGACAGCGAGGGACTCGCCGCGAGGCCCTGCTGGCTGGCGAGCACCGCGCCACGCCCGGCGGCGTGGACGGCCCGCCCTTCCCGGTCGAGGGCTACCGTGAACTCGCCGCCGACGACCGGAATCCCACCGACCTGCTGGCGGAGGTAGACGTGCGTCGTGCCCGAGTTGCGGCTGACGTAGGAGTCGGTGACCACGAGTTCGGCGAGATCGGCCTCTGCAAGATCGTACGCCTCGGCCGTGCGCTGGAGATACTCCTCCGCCGTTACGGCCGATGCCGAGCGCTGCTGGGCCTGCGTGGGGGCGCAGAGCAGGAGCGCGGCCAGGGCGATCGATAAGCTGGACTGTAGCATATCGACCGATGGGCGATGGATCAGGCGACGGCGCATCATCTTACATCGTTGGGGGCGAGGAGAGCACGAGACTGGTCGATGGTACGACGGCCATCGAATAGCATGCAAGAACCAGACACAGGATACAAACCACAGTAACCACAACACATAACAAAAAATCGCCGTACCGACGAGCGTCCTATATGCGGCCAGCCGCGCGAATATCGGCGTCGGTACGAAGGCCCACCCACCACGCAGGGCCATAGCCCATAGTCAGCGCCGCCCGATACACCTGCTCTCCCTGCAGCGTTGTGAGAGATGTCCTCCTCCTGCAGCCCGCCGCAGGAGAAGCGGTTGTGGTCTAGGTCTCAGACGTGTATCCTTTCGCTACCGTGTGCTCGCCCTCCCCGTGAAACGCCGACCGCACAGTTCCACTTCTTGGCTCCGCCGGCGTCAATGGCCAGCGCCCCCACCCTGCGTTTCGAATGTCCTGCAACGGTCCCTATTCGGACGGCCCGACCCGTTTCGTACCCATGAAGTCTCTCACGTTGCTCCTTCTCTTCCTGGCCGCCACCGCGATGCCTGCGTCCGCGCAGGGCGTCGTGGTCAACGAGGTGCTGGCCTCCAACCAGGCCACGCTCGCCGACCCCGACTTCAGCGACTTCGGCGACTGGTTCGAGCTGTACAATGCGTCGCAACAGACCGTCGACCTCGGCGGTGCATTCCTGACCGACGACCTCGACGAGCCGATGCAGTGGCGCATCCCCGACGGGACGACGCTCGCCGCCGGGGCCTTCCTCATCGTCTGGGCCGACGACGGGGATACCTCCGCCACGGCTTTGCACACCAACTTCAAGCTCTCCGCCGGAGGGGAGCAGGTCGGGCTCTTCGACGCCTCGGGGGCCGTCATCGACACCGTCTCGTTTGGCGAGCAGACGACCGACATCTCGTACGGCCGCTACCCCGACGGCAGTGACACCTTTGCGCTCTTCGCGGTCCCCACCCCCGAGGCACCCAACGACACCGACCCAGGCGGCGACATCGCCGAACCCCCGACCTTCTCGCTCGCGAGCGGATTCTACGACGGGACGGAGTCCATCGAAATCGCGGCTGAGGCCGATGCCACGGTGCGCTACACCTTAGACGGGACGGAGCCGACGGAAAGCTCCCCGGCCTATACCAGCCCGCTCGCGCTGTCGCAGACGACCGTGATCCGCGCCGCGGCGTTCGCACCCGAGCGTGCGCCGAGCGAGGTCGTCTCGCGAGCGTACTTCGTCGGCGAGAGCAGCGTGCTGCCGGTCGTCTCGCTCGTGACGGATCCCGCGGGTTTCTTCAGCGACGAGGCGGGGATTTACGTGGAGGGCACGAACGGCATCCCCGGGCGCTGTCGCACGGATCCGGTGAACTGGAATCAAGACTGGGAACGCGAGGTCCACCTGAGCTTCTTCGAGCCCGACGGCGTAGGGGGCCACACGCTCGCGCTTGAGCAGGGCGCCGGCGTTCAGATCTTCGGCGGGTGCAGCCGGATCTATCCGCAGAAGTCGCTCTCGCTGCATGCCCGTTCGCAATACGGAGCATCGGATTTCGCCTACCGATTCTTCGAGGACGTGGACATCGAGAGCTTCGACGACCTCGTGCTCCGGAGCTCGGCGCAGGACTGGTGGCGCACCATGTTTCGCGACGGCATGATCCAGACGCTCACCCGCCACATGGACATCGACGGGCAGGCCTACCGCCCGACGATCGTGTTCCTGAACGGCGAGTACTGGGGGATCCACAACCTCCGCGAGAAGCTCAACGAGGACTACGTCGCGGGCCACTACGGCATCGACGACGACAGCGTGGAACTGATCGAAGGCACGTGGGGCGGCCAGTCCGAGCACTACGACGCGCTCGACGACCTGCTCGCGGGCGACCTCAACACGCCGGATGTCTTTGCGCAGGTGGAGGCGAGGATGGACGTGGACGAGTACCTCTCCTACCTCGTCGCGGAGATCTACAGCGCGAACGCAGACTGGCCCGGCAACAACCTCAAGCTGTGGCGGCCGATGACGCCCGAGGGCCGCTGGCGCTGGATGTTCTTCGACACAGACTTCGGCTTCGGTGGAAACGCGAACGGGCAATACGACAGCAACACCCTGGCGTTGGCGACGGAGCCCAACGGGCCGGGCTGGCCGAACCCGCCGTGGTCCACCTATCTCTTCCGGAGGCTGCTCACCCATGATGGATTCCGGCACGGGTTCATCCAGCGCATGGCGGCCCATGCGAACACCACGTTCGATCCGCAGCGTACCCTCGCGCTGATCGACAGCCTCCAGACGAACATCGCGCCCGAGATCCCGCGCCACAAAACTCGCTGGCCGCAGTCGATCTCCTTCGGCCCCAGTTGGGACGCGCTCGTCGGCATCATGCGCGACTTCGCGACCGCGAGGCCACAGGCGGTCCGCAGCCACGTCACGGGCTACTTCGACGAGGTCGTGGGCTCCGCCCGCCTGACGCTCACCACGACCGCTGGCGGCCGCGTCTACGCTGAAGGGGTGCCGATGGCATCGCTCCGCCTGAATGGTTTGCCCGAGGCCACTGGCGGTGTCTTCGAACCCATCTTCTACCGTGGCGTGCCTCTGGAACTGGCTGCCGTCCCGGACGAAGGCTACCGCTTTACCGGTTGGTCTGGCCTGGTCGATGCGAGCGCAGACACGATCTCGGTCGTGCTGACGGAGTCCGCTTCGCTCACGGCCACCTTCGCCCTTGCGACAGCCACCGAGGCGCTGGGGCCGCCGGCCTCAGCGCAGCTCGCCGTATACCCGAACCTCACCGCGCGCACGGCGACGGTCGAGGCGACGCTCGCCCATCCGGGCGACCTCTCCGTCCGGGTGATGGACCTGCTCGGTCGCGAGGTGGTAGTCCTCTCCCGAGGCCCTGCCGAAGCCGGGACGCACCGCCTTGCCGTGGATGCGAGCACTCTGTCGAGCGGAGTCTACTTCGTGGTGATGACGACCGACGGCTTCCGCGCGATGCGGCGGCTGGTAGTGACCCGGTAAGTCCCCGACACGCAACCGGCTCAGCGCCTAGGTCGTGTGGACATTTGAGCCACGACTCCCACCAGCCGATCCCATAGCCGTCATCTACCCCGACTGCTATGGCCCGCTACGCGATCTCCGATGCCACTTGGGAACGCCTCGCTCCGCTCCTACCCGGTCGAGCCGGTACGCCCGGCCGAAGCGGCGATGACAACCGCCGCTTTCTCGACGCCGTCGTTTGGATCGCCCGCAACGGCGGCCCCTGGCGCGACCTCCCCGCCGCACTCGGCCACTGGAACTCGGTC